>NZ_JBLZFX010000128.1:0-14311 GCF_050753345.1 Alkalinema pantanalense CENA528
CATCAAACTATCGGGAGCGCAGTGGAACCAAGACAATGTCCCTCAGGTGCTTAAACACCGCTCTGCATATCTCAATGGGCAATTCTCATCGTGAGTCTTACAAAACTGGGATGCACCCTTCGAAAATGCCTGAACCCCTTTTAGGGATTGAAACCCTCAGTGAACTTCCAATCCTTGTTAGCAAAGTTTTTGGCGTGTTCGAAAATGCCTGAACCCCTTTTAGGGATTGAAACCCTTCTCTTTCGCATCAAAAAGCTTTTTATAATTCGCGTTCGAAAATGCCTGAACCCCTTTTAGGGATTGAAACGGGGGGAGTTTCTGTATCACCCTGATACTTTTGTGGTTCGAAAATGCCTGAACCCCTTTTAGGGATTGAAACTGGCCCCACAAGTCTTTGACCCTAGGGAGAAATTCAAGTCCGGTGTTCGAAAATGCCTGAACCCCTTTTAGGGATTGAAACTGGCCCCACAAGGGAACCCAAATTCTACTGGAATGGCTGCTCGTTCGAAAATGCCTGAACCCCTTTTAGGGATTGAAACCACAGATCTCGCTAGGCGGAGTAGTCTTAGCCAACTCCAAGTTCGAAAATGCCTGAACCCCTTTTAGGGATTGAAACAGAAGATGGCCTTGTTTGCCCCTTATGCGAAAAAAGTTCGAAAATGCCTGAACCCCTTTTAGGGATTGAAACGGCAAGCCAGAGACTAAGCGGTTTTTTGGGTGTGATTGTTCGAAAATGCCTGAACCCCTTTTAGGAATTGAAACGAGTTCTTTGAAAACTTCCTGCATGTACTCATCGGGGGGTTCGAAAATGCCTGAACCCCATCTGAGCTTTCGCCACTATGCTGGTTCCCAAAGTTCTCGGACTCCAGCTTCTGGTAGCCAACTGGCAACTTCCTAAATGCGCTCCTCAGATAGTTCCTTCTTTGTGGCTGAGAATACCGCTTTTACTGCCTGCTTGGGATCGGCATCTTTGCGTTCTGGGTCTCTTTCAAATCCACCTTCGTTTGTAACTCGGAAGAAAAAGCGGTCGGAATCAATTTTGAAGATACCTGAACCGTGCCAGGGTGGACGAACCCGACTTAAGAAGCCTACTAGCAGATTAGCGTCTTTCCACAGATCAGTCACTTCCATCTGAAGTGCTTTTCCTTGAGTTAGCATTAGGGAACAGCACATAAATAAAATCCCAATTGGGTAGGGGTAGGAGAGTAAAAGGGTAGGAGGGTAGGGGAATGAAGAGGGGATATTATTTCTTTGCAAATCCCTTACCTCTTCATGCAACTCGTCTGCAACGCGATCAGCAGCTTCAGTCTTCATCAAATCGCGCATGACTCGAAATACAATTTCAGTAAAGGTGTTGCTGAATGGCGCTATGATTTCGCCGGATTAGGAACAGAGCCTCAAGGCTTTCATAAACCGTTTCATAGCCAGATTCAGCAACACCAGGCATCGTATACCATCGCTTAGCTCCTAGTTTGAGAGGACAAGCTGACTGTTCTCACATTTGTCGCGAGTCCGAGTTTTTCCAGTCCCCGGATCATCCACCAAACCGGATCAATTTCCCACCAGCATGAGCCAAACTTTGCTGAAGTTTGATCGGCATGATGATTGTTATGCCAGCCTTCCCCAAATGTTAGCAAAGCCACCCACCAGCAGTTGGTTGAACGATCGAGGGTGTCAACATTCCGGTAGCCAAACTGATGACAAGCACTATTCACAAAACACGTACTATGAAAGCCCACAAACAGACGTGCAAAAATTCCCCAAATCACAAAAGGCATTCCGCCTAAACCATAAAGCACAACTGCAAGAGCAACTTGTAATGCAATGTAGTGCTGATGACAAAACTGATAAAACCGATCGTCAGCAATATCTTTAGTAAACCGATGAAGTTCAGATTTCATGGGAACTTCGTGCATTAGCCAACTGATATGGCTCCACCAGAATCCCTGAGTTGAATCATGCGGATCACCGACACGATCGACATAGCGATGGTGCATTCGATGATAGCCGACCCAGCCCATGACGGCTCCTTGACCTGCTAATGTGCCACAGAAAATCAGGCAGTACTCAACCCACTTGGGAGTCTTCAAGCTCCGATGCGATGCTAATCGATGAAAGCCTAAAGATATTCCTAGCCCGATTGTCAGCCAGTGTAAAATGAGCGCAATACCAACGGCGGACCAACTGAAGTAAACTGGAGACAGCGCACACAATGCTCCTAGATGCAACATTACTGTGAAAGCAATGACATTCCAGCGAGGACGAGGCGACATCAGACCGATATTCGTCATGTAGTTTCTCCTGAGTTAAGGTGGAATAGTTTATCTGTATTGCCTTGCTTCGATCGAGCAGAGGTCTGTAGTCTCGATCTCTGAGGCTGCCATCCCCAGAGTCCAGTCACCAACCGCAGCAATATCTGCCACAGTAGACAGCCGGTTCACCGATGTCTTCTGGCAAGAACTCAACTCGATGGGGATAGTCTGCATTGGACAGAATGACTTTAGGAAAATGGGCGATCGCAGGAGCGATCCGTTCCCATACGCCCAAATTTTGAAAAATGTGAGCAGACCGAGGCGACAGCGCATAGGCACGAGGACGGGACGCGGCTTGTTGAAAAGGTTGCACTTCAACGATCGCAATTTTTAGCTCAGACGATCGCAATCCACAAGCCAGCGTCAATCCTGAAATGCCACCCCCGACAATCACAACATCGTAGGAGATTGAATCCGTAGCGATATTCATGAGTGCATCAGCGTTTGGTCAACTGAGTTAGACACTGAGTTAGACAGTTCGCGGGTTGCCACGTTTGCACGAATGGCTCGAAACATTCCAAAGCGGCAAAGTCCTGCACCAAAGGCGAGTCGCATGAGCAGAAAAGTCGGCACTTCCCGCAGCGACTTCATCAATCCCACCAGTCCAAATCGAATTATTCCTTGCGGTCGAACCACACCTTGCCAGATGGAATCAAGCCAAGCTGGCAACGTTTCCTGAGTCCAATCTGTGGTGATGACTTCTCCTTCAACGAGTCCGGTTGCTGCCAACAGTTCAGAAAAGCCTTCGATGCTGGCAAAGGCAGGATGTGACCACTGATCCAGCAATTGGCGCATCACAGGGCGCTCCCAAGCATTCAGGGGATGTTGGCGATCGTCGCGTTGATTCCAGTCTGCTACGACTAGAATGCCGCCTGGTTTCAAAACTCGCAGCAGTTCTCTCGCAAACAGTGCTTTATCTACCATATGGGGACCTGCCTCGATCGACCAAACCACATCAAAACTCGCATCCGGGAAAGACAAAGCCAGCGCATCATCCACTTGAAACTTCGCCTTCACGCCCTCTGGAGTCAGTTCTTGAGCGCGTCTGACCTGCTCAGGACTAATCGTGATGCCAGTGACATCAAATCCATAGCTTTGTGCCAAAATTCGGCTACTACCGCCAATGCCACAGCCGACATCTAAAACGGTTGTGCCTGCGGGCAGATGTTCTAGCCCACCCCAACGCACCATTTCATGCACAAAATCATATTTTGCCTGAAGAAAGTCTTTGCGCCGAGGGGGTGAGCCGTAGTGACCTAGATGAATATGCTCTCCCCAGTAGAACTCTAAGATGCCATCGTTTGTCCAGTCATCATAGGAATTGGCAACAGAATCCGCAGACTGATACGTTCGGGGAAATAGTAAGTACAATGCCAGTCCAACGACTAAGGCAAACAGCAGTAGCGCGATCGTGAGTAAGAGAAGTTTGAGCATCGTTTTTGAGCAGGTAGCCTTACAACCGTGATATCCAATGAGACACACTTTGAACCCTGTCTAGAAGGTAGCCTTTTAGCCTAGACAGGGCTTGACTGAAACGAGAACGCCTCGCAGAGAGCGGTTCTTGCTTCATCCTTTGCTTGACAAACGGGTGAACGGATGTCGGAATTTTTCCAGAATGATGCAGATAGTCTTTGAGCATAACTTCCCTCAGAAGGATTGCAGATGTTAACGCACAGGTTCGCTCTGCAACGAACAGACTGCGGGCTGAAATTCCTCCCAAGCTTTGCAGACTTGTTCATAGCATTGAACAGGGGTAATCAGTAAGTTCTTCAGATAGCAAAACGTGACTTGGTTGAAGGACTCCAGCAGAAAACCGACTTCGGTTGCCGGATCGTAGGCATCAACTGCATCCAGAATGTGAGCGTTCATAAAGTGATGGCGAAGAATCACGGTGTCCGGAGCCACTAACCAGGCATTTAGGAAAGCAGCCAGACGAGAACGCCGCACGAAGTAGGTTTTGAATGATTCTCCAGCAATCTCGATCGCTGGAGAATTGGTGCTACAGATAACAGCTCCTCGACCGCCACTCAAGTATCCCGACCAAGCGTTATAGCCAATGGCGAGTAAATTGGTTGCAATAAACTCTTGCTGCCAGTCTGACTGATTCATAGAGATCTCCTGTATGAGGGTACACTCGGCTGAAACTCTGCCCATCGTCGCTGCACCTGTGAGTAGCACTGCGGGGGTGAAATGGCTAGATTTTGCAGCAGGTTGATCTCTACTGCTTGGTTGCCGTGGAGCAGCAAGACAATCTCCTGAGCCGGATCATAAGTTGAGAGGGCATCGTTCACTACATCAATAATTTCCGGCTCTAGTTCAAGACTTCGCAAATACTTTGGAACCCGCGATCGCGCCACAAAAATCGGATCAAATACAGCCACCTCTACATCCCAGTCAAATGCAGGTGAAATCGAATTCATCCCATCACACACTAACAATCCTCCTCCGTGCTGAAGATAGCCAGACCATGCCTGATATCCAAGCATCAGACTGTTATGTTCGATAAATCGGGCTTGCCAGGGCGTGCAGTTTCCCTGCCACAGATCATTGTGCATTGGCGTTCTCCCGGATTGCCTTTGTCGCCTGCACCATGTTCTTGAGGGCTGGAATCACCTCTTCCCATCGTCGTGTTTTCAAGCCACAATCTGGATTGACCCAAATCTGACGCACAGGTAAGTTTTTGATTCCAGCTTCGAGTTGCTGGACTAGCTGCTCCGTGGTTGGAACAACCGGACTGTGAATGTCATACACGCCATTCCCGATCTGATGCGAATAGCCTGCTTCTGTGACTTCTTGCAGCGTTCGGTTATTGCTGCGACTGTTCTCGATCGACAACACATCGGCATCCAACCGCTCAATATGCTGAATGATGTCACCGAATTCGGAGTCGCACATATGCGAACGAACACTCCAATTCAGCACATGGTCATAAAGGGTAGTGTCAGCAATGCCGATGCGATCAATCCCAGCTTCGAGTTGGATTTTCCAGTTCGCAAATTCAACCTCTCGAACCTTTTGCAGCAAGCTTTCGGCATCAGATTTACCGCTCCAAAAGGCTTCTAACGCCGTTTTAACCTCACGATTTTTACCTATGCGGGGATACCCCAGCGTTGCAGTTTGAATAGTCATAGCTGTAGCGTTCCAAATTCTGTAAAAAACATGTAAAAGTGACTGTCTCCCGGTAGGGAAGCAGACCATAGCCAGACGTAGCGAGGACATTAGCTGCAACTGCCAGATGCAATATCAGCCACCTTTGCTCAGGTAGCCTTGCTAAATGTCAATCGCACGTTCAACTCAAATCGTTAGCTCAGAACGCTACAACCTTAAAATTCCAACAAAATGTCGATCGCGCAGCATCTCGTAGAGAATTGCAAAAGCTTGAAATTTTTATCATCCGTACCTCGCAGATGTTTATGTAACGGGTTTATGACTCGGCGGGCATTCTGACTCAGAGAGTTGCGCCTCTCCTTACAGCTGCGGGACAGCGGCAGATTCACACTGCACTTTCCCCCTTGCGTTTGATGGCTGCTCCCCATCAAAACCGACTTGACCCTAACAATAACACAGTTGACGCGCAGCGCAGCAGCTTTACCCTGCATTTCTTCATAGGCAAATTACTGAACCACTTCAAGATATAGCGCCTTTCTCAAATTACTTACGCTATCCGTAGAATAAAGATGATCCGATTTGATTTGTTTGTTTTATACTGAGTCGAACATCAAGCATCATCTTTGCGCGGGGGAACTCGACGAGCTGGAGACATTTGTAGGGACAAAAAACAAAATTTGGCGCTGGACTGCCGTTGACCGCTTCAGAAAAGGGATTTTAGGGTGGGTGCTGGGCGACCATAGCGCTGAGACCTTTAAGCCGTTGTGGATGATTGTTGCGACTTGGGAGTGCTTTTTCTATGTTACGGATGGATGGTCAGTCTATCCTGGCTTTATTCCAGACGGTGATCAGATTGTCAGCAAGACCTATATGACGCGAGTTGAGGACGAAAATACTCGTTTAAAGCACTATCTAGCTCGCTTACATCACAAGACGTTGTGCTATTCCAAAGCCGTAGATATGCTGAGATGACTCGATTCGTAGGGCTATGCCCCGCCGCAGGCGTATGCTACTGCACTACCTCAAGTTTGGCGATGTTCCTGTTCCTTAGTAAATCATATCCCTATTCAGCAACCCAAGCCGATTTTACAAGCGAATGCCATCGGCTTGGGTTGGCGATCAAGCTAGAGCAATGGCCAGTTGCCGATGGATTCGAGTTCTAAGCTTTCAGGACTAAATTGGTGAGCATGGTATTCATCTTGTTAACTGATTCAACATACTCGTTTTGCGGAATCGATTCTGCCACAATGCCTGCTCCTGCATTAAAGTGAATCCGATCTCCATACTGGTACACCGATCGAATGGCGATCGCAAAATCAGCCAGACCTTGGCTATTGACCCAACCAATGCCCCCTGCGTAAATTCCGCGTGGTTCCGTTTCCAAGCGATCGATCCATTCCAACGCACTTTGCTTATCAATACCAGACACCGTAATCCCAGGAAACAGCACCTTTAGCGCATCCCAGAGGGTTTTGTCATCACGCAATTGTCCACCCACCCGCGAAGACAAATGCTGCACACAGCGATATTGCTTGACTTGCATGAAGTCAAACACCCGCACCGTATCCAGATCACAAAACTGCGAAATTTCGTCCTGGGCTAACCAAATGGACAATGCATGTTCCTTAACTTCCTTAGCATCGGTGAACAGTTCCTGGTAAAGTTGTTCATCTTCCGCTAAATCAGTTGCACGGGGACGAGTTCCCGCCAAGGGATTGGTAATGACAAAGTGATTACGATCGACCGTCATCAAGATTTCTGGACTGAACCCTACCGCACTCACGTCCTCCAAGCGGAAGCAGTAGGAACGGGCAGAATTATTACTATCACAGCCTAGGCAATAGGTTCCCAGGACATCCATTTCCCCGGCCAGCGTCACCGATCGCGACAGAATCGCCTTATGTAAATGCCCTGCTTGAATCGCTTCAATCAGGCGGCTGACTTGGGTTTGGTATTGGGTTTGATCACTAAAATCGACCGTGGGGGGAGTGGCCGTGTACTGGCGCAGTGGCGTGTCGATCGAGAGGGCTTCTAGAATTTTTGTGAGCGACTTCACACTGCGGATATGCACGCCCTTAGGCGTCAAATGCAATTCCGTTTCTGGAATGAGTAGATGGAGCAACGGTTGCTGAATCGCCTTCTGGTAGGGCGAGTAGAACCGAGCCATGTCAAAGCCCACGTAACCATAGGCAGTCCAATCTTCTACGGGCAACGTTGCCAGAATCGCTTCAACCTGTTTGAGCGGATCAGCCGCGATCGACTGAGTTTGCCGCTCTCCCATCGTGTTAACCGTCACAGAGTCTGTTCCCACAGCAATGCTACAGAGAGCATTTCCCGCAATACGCACCTCCCGATCGCTATGATAGAGAACATAATCGGAGAACAGACCGATCTCTAATAGATGTTGCAGTAGGGATTGTGCATCTTTTTGAACTGGAACAAATAACTCATGGTAGACGATCGTAGGACGTGCGACTTGTAGCATGATGAAATACCTAGATAAAGAAAGCTAAACATGTTTGGTAGACAGTGGCAATGCATCTGTGAGCAATGCATCGGCGATCAATACATCCGTGATCAATGCATCCGTAACAGAGGATTGATGCTGACTTAATGCCTTGCGATGCACTTTGCCTGTGGCGGTGCGGGGAAGATGATCCAGAAAATGAATCATGCGCGGAGCTTTAAAATGGGGCAATTGGGTTTTGACCCATTGAGCGATCTGTTTTTCCAGGATCGGAGAGGCTTGGAACCCAGCCTTGAGGCTGACATAGGCCACAATTTGGGTCAGGGTTTCATCGGTGGCAAATTCCGGCACGATCGCGGCATCTAAGATACTTTCATGCTGGAGTAATACGTCTTCAATTTCAAAGGGCGAAACCCACATGCCATTGACTTTAACAAAGTCGTTATTACGCCCCATAAACCAGAAATAGCCATCCACATCTTGGAGATATTGATCACCCGTGCGCATGGTGCAGCCGTACAAAGCATCCCGCGTAGCTTGCAGCCGATTCCAATAGCCCAGCATTAAGCTTTCGCCCGTCACTTGCAATGCACCGACTTCCCCCGGTGGCAGAGGACAACCCGCATCATCCACAATTTGCACGTCATAGCCGGGAATGGGCCGCCCCGAACTACCGGGACGACATTCCCCAGGCCGATTGGACAGAAAAATATGGAGCAATTCGGTGGTGCCAATGCCTTCACAAATTTCCAGCCCGTAGCGATCGCGCCATTGCGACCAGAGGGTTTTTGGGAGTTGCTCAGCGGCGGACACACACAGGCGCAGGGAGGCAGGATCGAGAGGTGCCAGCTCATGCAAGGCCAGCATTCCCGCATACAGGCCAGGAATGCCGAAGAACACCGTAGGGCGATGGGTTTGAATGTCCGCAATCACATCAAAGGCGTTCACCGCATCGGATAGCACCGATGAAGCCCCCACGGCCATGGGCATATACAGCGTATTACCCAAACCATAGGCGAAGGGCATTTTTGCAACGGAATAGACAATATCATCTTCCTGCAACCCTAAAACCGCTTTGCCGTAGGATTCAGCGCAAATAACCATGCTCTGGTGCAGGTGCACAACGCCTTTGGGGTTGCCCGTGCTGCCGGAGGTATATAACCAAAAGGCCGGTTCTTCCCGATCGGTTTGCGCCCAAGGCATTTGGTCGTCTTGCTGGGCGATCTGCATCAGAAAGGGTTGTGCACCATCAACGGTCAGGCCATGGCGCAGGCTAGCCGCCGGAATGGGGGCCAAGGTTTCCAGCCAAGCCTGCGTCGTCAGCAGAACTTTAGCACGGGAATTCTGCAAGATATACTGAATTTCAGCAACGCTACAGGCTGTATTAATGGGAACGGGAATAATCCCCGCCCAAATTGCACCCCAAAATGCAAAGACAAATTCTGGCGTATCCGGTAAAAGAATTGCAAGACGCTGTTCCCGCTCTAAGCCTAAATTCGTCAGCAACTTCGCCGATCGTCGAACCAACTGGGCCACCTGACCATAGGTATAGGCCGCATCACGGGTATAAAACGCCACCTTGTCCGATCGATTTGCCGCTAAATTCAGTTCAAGAAAATATGCGGCTACGTTGAATGTTTTAGGTAAGCGTGCTGAAAGACTCTCCATTCCCTTTCCTAGTAAGGTTTGCTAGTTTCTGTAATTTCTCTAGTCTGTAGCTTCTGTTGTTGTAGATTCCGTTGTTACGAAGATTACTGTCGTGACTCAGATTTCTATGGTGACTGCGGCAGCGATCGCTTCTTTGGCACTATAGGAATCCTGATTGAGATCCTGATCAGGATCAGGATTTAAGATTCCGCAGTCGCGATCGTTGCCATCCGGCAAAGGTCTCCCACCGTGACATCCTGCCGACTCCCCAATTTCACCTCAATCCCCAGTCTACGTTTCAATTCCAACGCTAGCCGCACCGTTTCCACGGAATCTAAGCCGAGGTGTGCCTGGAGTAAGGTATCTTCCTGTACATCGTCCACAATTCCCAACTCAGCAAAAATTTCTTTAATTTGTTCTAGCACGGGTTCTAACACGGGTTCTAACACTGTTCTGCGCTCTCCCAAACGTTCCTGAAAAAACAAAGTCGCTCTGCTGATCTCTGCATCATGCAAGCTTCATGGAGTCTAGATCTAGATTTGGAATAATTTAGATTTGGAATAATTGTGGGATATAGATGCACTCCCCTCAAACGATGCCTCGAATGAAGCACCCTTTAGCCTGAGCTAGGTAGGCTCAATTTTTCAATGAACCTTTTTAATAATTGAGAATAATTTCTGATAACTTATAAAGAGCTTATTACATGATCTTCACTTTTGGCAAGAATTCTCGAATCTTTTCCTACCGTGTTCATTGCAGAATCAATCAATCGCCTCCTAATGACAACAATCTCAACTGCTAATCCTTGGTTAACTTGCCCTAAACCCAAGCCCCAAGCGCACTTACGACTATTTTGTTTACCCTATGCAGGGGGAAGTGCCCTGAATTTTCGATCGTGGATCAATGACCTGCCTCCCACGATCGAACTCTGCCCGATCGAACTGCCAGGACGGGGATTGCGTTTACCAGAACCGGCCTTCGATCGATTAGAGCCCCTAGTGCAAGTGTTGGGGGAAGCCCTGCTGCCAGCCCTCGATCGCCCTTTTGCCATCTTTGGTCACAGTCTGGGGGCGCTGCTCGGGTTTGAATGGGCACGCTGGTTACGGCGGCGGGGTGCGCGATCGCCCATGCACCTGTTGCTGTCCGGTCGGCGTGCACCCCAAGTGCCCACAGCCATGCCCCTGCGCTACAACCTCCCGGAACCCGACTTTCTAGCGGCGTTAAATCGGCTCAATGGAACGCCCCAAGCCATTTTGGAACATCCGGAACTGATGCAATTACTATTGCCAACGCTGCGGGCCGATTTTTCTGTGGTCGAAACCAGCCTGTACCATCCAGAGCCACCACTCGCTTGTCCAGTCACGGTTTTTGGGGGGGTGGACGATCCCGAAACCACCCTAGAAGGCTTGCAAGCTTGGCAAACCCAAACCCAACAGACCTTTCGCCTAGAACTCCTGCCAGGGGATCATTTTTTCCTCCATTCCGCCCAGCCCCAGTTATTGACTTTGATTCAGCAAACACTGACCCAAACCCTCCAAACCCTTTAGGCCAGCCGATTCACCGATCGCATGAGATCGCGGGTGGCCCCCACTGATCCCGTATTGAGACAAAACTTGACGGGCCATGGGTTTCAAAAGCCCCCGATCGCGCTACTCTAAATGAGAATCTTTATAGTTAGAATCTCATTTAATGACTCACTAATGCCACCGGGGTCGCATGACTTAAATTCAGCATGATTTCTATCAAATCAACATGACTTCTATCAAATCAATTATCAAATCAATTATCAAATCAATGTGTGTCGGATACCATCTTAGGGATTTGCCAAGAAATAATATCCCCTCTTCATTCCCCTACCCTCCTACCCTTTTACTCTCCTACCCCTACCCAATTGGGATTTGATTTATGCGCTGTTCCCTTACCTGAGTTAATTCTGTGGTTTACCTTAAACAGATTCAGAAATATGGATTGCTAGGCAGTTTGTATCTGTCTCAATCATTGCCGTTTATTTTTTTGGGTAAGGCATTGCCCGTCATGTTACGCCAAGAGGGACTGTCGTTAACCGCGATCGGGTTTATTTCTCTCCTGATTTTGCCGATTACCTTTAAGTTTCTCTGGTCACCTTTGATCGATCGCTACAGCATTCCCACCTTGGGCCATTATCGATTTTGGATTATCACTATCCAGAGTCTCGTTGCGATCGTCACCGCAGGATGCAGTTTTTTAAACCTGGAAACCAGTTTGCCCCTTGTGCTGGCAGGGATGCTCGTCATTGCCGTCGGTTGCGCCAGCCAGGATATTGCCACCGATGCCCTAGCGCTGGGACTACTGGAACCCCAGGAACGCGGCTTTGGGAATGCGATTCAATGCATTGGCGTATCCCTAGGCAGCATGATTGGGGGGGGTGGCATGCTGATTTTGCTGAACCATTTGGGCTGGCAAAATAGCTTACTGATTTTGTCCGGTTTGATGCTGGCGGCCCTCATTCCAGTTCTGTTGCATCGGGAAAAACCGAAACCTCAAGCTAGCCCCCCAACTCAACTATCCAGTCAACTGCAAAACGTCATTCCATTGTCACCTAGGAATAGCCGTCACGATCGACGATCGCCACCGTTCCAAGGGGTGATGAACTATTTCAAGATTTTTATCCGTTTTTGCCAACGGCCCGCAATGCCCCTGTGGTTAACCATTTTGCTGCTGTTTAACTTTGGTTATGTCCTGTCTTCCTACCTATTTGATCTGCTGTTAGTGGATTTGAATATTTCCCTGGAAAATGTGGGTTGGTTAGAAGTTCTTTCCACAGGCACCAATATCCTCGGCTCCCTCATCGCCAGTGGCATTATTGCCCAAGTCGGTCGGCGACGATCGCTGATGTTTGCCTGTAGTTTGGCAGCGGCGAGTATTTTGTCCTATCTGGCCCCTGCATTGGGCTGGACTCAGTTACCGATCTTGGTGGCCATTACGGTGTTAACGGCTCTGGCCTTGGGGATGGTGGTGACCAATGCCTTTACAATCATGATGGACAAAAGTCAGCCCGAAAGTGCTGCGACTGATTATGCCATTCAAGCTTCATTTATTACCCTTGGCAGCATTCCCGCGCGAGTCGTTAGCGGCATGTTGGTCAGCGGCATCGGATACGTGGGGGTTTTTATACTCAGTGCAGCGATCGTTGGATTGTGTGTTCTGCTAGTTCCCCGTAGTTTGCAGCGTCCACAGGCTATTGAGATGTCTGTTATCAAGGCATAATTCCAGATTCGTTGAAATCCCATGATTCCAGCAGTTGACCCATGATTATCATCCAAGATACCCAATTTCCGATCGTCTCGGTTCAGTTTGTCAATGCCGTTAGTCTAGCGGATGTAGCGGAATATTTAGCGCAGTTTGATCAATGGCTGACGCGGAAAACCCCATTTGGCGTGTTGTTATCCCACGTGACCGATCCGACCCAAGCCACGATCGAAGATGAAACCGTACATCAAGCCGTGCATCGCGCGATCGTTCAGTGGGGCAAAGAAAATCAGGATCGGCTTGCCCAGCATTGTGTGGGAATGGTGTTGCTCATTGAGGATGCAGCAGAATTCGCCCAAAAGCAACGGGCAGCCCCTAAAACTATTACGGCGATCTATGGCTGCCCAGGACAAGCTTGTGCAACGCGATCGGAAGCAGAGCAGTGGTTACAACAGCAATTAATCCAGCGATAAGGGAACAGCGCATAAATGAAATCCTAATTGGGTCAAGGTAGGAGAGTAAAAGGGTAGGAGGGTAGGAGGGTAAAAGGGTAGGAGGGTGGGGGAATGAAGAGGGGATATTATTTCTTGGCAAATCCCTAAGGAGTGGATGGGAAGCGGCTCATTGGCTCATGATTCCGGTAATTGGTTGGGATCAATTCCTTGCGATCGCAAATAGGTTTCCAGTCGCTCCCGCTGTGCCCGTTCTCGATCGGCCCGTTCCTCTGCACTGAGGTAGCGATCGCCCTTATCGTCAAACCAAGTTAAAACTTCTTGTTCAATCCCACCAATACTTTGCGGCGATCGACCAATGCCGAGTCCCACTTCTGGCATCCAAAATGGTTCGCCCTTTTGCAATTGATAGTTCCCGTCGATTAATTTGTAAAGCTCAAACGGTTGATGGCGATCTCGTTGCCAATATTCCGGGTTATAAACCAGATAATACAGGACGCCTAATTTGGCATAGATCGCTAACTTTTCGTCATACTCTCCACCAGGAGTTTGGGACACCATTTCTAACACCCAAATCGGTACGATGTCCTGTTCTTCCCAGGTTGCATAGCAACGGCGAGACTTGCCCCCTTTTTTGCGCTCTACCCCCAAGCTGAGAAAACCATCCGGCACGATCGGAACCCTCGAACTGATTCCCGTCGTGTGATAGATCGCCATATCTACTCCAAAAAACCAATCCATGCGAGAGGCCCACAAACTCGTGAGCAAGAGTAATAGCAGATTAGGCAGCAGATTTTGGTCTTCACTATCCACAGGCGTGTCATCCGAACAAGGTAACTCTTCGGCAGCAGGCAGCAGCGATTTGAGGTTAGACGGAATCATGACAAACCCACTCCTGAGGCAGGGGATTCTAACCAGTATAGAACAGCCCCAGGGAATCCCTAGAGCCGTTAAAACTTGCTGCTATACCAAATTGATTCATTAATGCTACAGATCCGATCCCCCCTTGTATCTTAAGAGTAGTGGTAGACCGATCCCCCCTGGATTGAGAAAATCGCGGGCTAGCCAGGGTCGCCACTACTTTGCACTAGGGCCAA
>NZ_JBLZFX010000129.1:0-14155 GCF_050753345.1 Alkalinema pantanalense CENA528
TTACAAATTGACGTAACCACACACCTAGAACATACAGAAGCCCCCACTAATCCTATTAGGCAGGGTGGGTGGGATGCCCAAGCGGGAGGCGAAATGAGGTTAAAGGTTGTCTCAGTCGGAGCTTAAGGCCGCTCGAATATCAGCCCGCCATCACCTTTGCCAAGACTCTAGCAACTGCATACTACAAACACGTAACATATTGTAGTTTTGCGCCCATCCTTTGTACCAAAGCGCTTTGTAAGAGCCTAGGGCTTTTGTACTAAAGGAATTTTGTAAAAGCTCAAAACTTTTATATATGGCGTTTTATATCTTGGTGGTCAGGGTGGTTAAGGCGGAACCCTAGCACCAAGACGTTAATAGGGGTTGGGTTCCCCTTCCGGGCATAGATAATTCTTTCCGATCTATGTTCCTAAACCATACAGTTTAATCGCGTAATTCGTCTTGTCTTGATCGCCAGCAGCGACCTTTGTGATACTGCGCAGTACCGTCTTGTGCCAAGTTTCAAGAGATGCCCCTGTGTTCCTGAATGAGCAGTATCTTCGAGCAGCACCCAAAACTCCCTCGGATTCATAAGGTTCCATTTGTTGCCCGTATTTGTCAGCCCAGAACATAGCGGCAACTTCCATACCTTCCTTCTCAGCTTTTGTCACGGGCTCACTAGCCCTGACTGGCGATGCTGACCCGAACACTGCTAACCCAAGACCCAACCCAAGACCTAAACCAGCAAATATCCCCGTAACTTTCATGTCAAAACTCTCGATTAGTGGCACTTACTCTTACGGGAAAATAATGGTGAATTCCCGGTAATTTGGTGCTACTTCGCAGCGTCTTCATGCTGCTGATCCACCCACGATAAAATAGAGGAATCGTAACGGATCCACTACGACAAAAAACTATGCCGACCATTTTCTACGACCCAACGAAAATTAATCGCCTCAACATTGACGAGTACTTCCTGCCCAGCGGTGATTTATTGCAGCTTCTCCCAGGCTTCAATATCGTTTCCCAGTTCGATTGGGATACCATCTCCACCAATCCTCACACACAGTGCCTTCTCACGGCTGGATCGATCGAAGTGGTGCCCAGCACTGGGGATGAAGCATCCACTCTGAGCTACTCGCTGAATGATGCGCTTCGATTTGTGCGGGGCACCTACGATTCTGCTCTGATTCAGCAAAATCTCGTCACTGAGAATCGGGCTGATGTGCGGGCGGCGCTCGAATATCAGTGTGTGCTGATCCGCAAGGCAAATATTCCTGCCGCTAGCAAGATGAATCCGCTAGCAATGGCCACGGGCCAAATCTACTCAATATTTGAGCAGCATTTTCACCCCGGATGGAGCAATCGCGCAGCGATCGGGGCATAGCATTCCACTGACGCATAAGGACAGGGTTATGGGGCATCATTGCCCCATTTTTTTATGCCTAGGCACTCATCCCTGGCAATGGGCGATTGCGGTTCAAGCCTGCTGGCTTCACAGCAGCTACCCCATCAATTGCCTTGATGGGTGCCTCATTGGTACCGGGCAACGGGCGGTTGCGATCGCGCTGGAATGTAAGGCCGCCTGAAAGCGTGGGAACAATATGGCCTGTAGTAGCAGTATCTAGCCGCATTCCCAATCTATCTGCCTTAATCTCGCCATCTTGCAGGAATTGCTTGCGGCGTTTTGCCCATTCCCGCAAAGAAAGCTGCGAACGATTCTCCCACTCATCAAAGAAAGTCATAGTTGGATCCACATCAGTACATCTCTATTATCTCTCCCTGGAATAGCTACGACTTTTGTCACTCCGTGCGCCCTAAGACACGATCGAGAATTTCCCGCAGCTATTGCACTTAATTTTCTGCCCTCGGGTGCCATCACCCCGTAACTTCCCTTTGCCCCATTCTGCGGTATCAGTGGATCCGCATTTTGGGCATTGGCTTGAGTTTGCCCGCTCAGTGTCCCGCGTGTCCCCGGTACGCTCGGGATGGTCTACCGTCATCCCTTTGTCAGTGTCCCGCGCGACCTTGGAACGGCTGGGACGGCTAGCCCGGTTAACAGTGGTTAACCTATCCGATAATTTTGCTTCTAGGGCATCCACTCGATCGGTCAATGCCTGCAACTTCTCAGTCACGGTTAACGCATCGTTAACCGGGTTATCCGTTAGCATTCCAAGGTATTGCCCGATCGCATTTCGCAGGATTTCAGCGCGGGTTAACCCGGTTTCTTGGGTTAACCTATTCAGTTTCTCATCCCAATCTTCTGGGATTTTTGTGGCAGCTAGCTTGAGTGATGGCATGAAGCGGTTAACCGGGTTAACTGGGTTAACCCATCATCTCATTTTTGGCAAGACCTTTCACTCAAAAACTGTCACACAGCAACCGTCTACGCGGTTAACCTGGTTAACCCCAACCGACCCAATTTAGTCCAAATCCAAAATCTTGGACTAATCCAAATCCTGAAATCCTTACCCGGTGCACATAGTAGCACTATGGGTATATTGCACATTAGGCAGTTAACCAACGGTAGAATGCGGTTTTCAGCCGTTTGTGCCACTTTTTCCGACTTTGATAGACTGAGGGTGTCGATCGCTGGTAACTCACCCATGGCCATCGCAACGAAAAAGAGACTGACGTTGGAGGAGTATCTGACCTATGACGACGGGACTGATACCCGCTATGAGTTGGTTGATGGGGTCTTAGTTGCAATGCCACCAGAAAGTCGCCTCAATCACCGAATCGCCTCATTTTTATTTGCATCCTTCCTCAGGTTGGGAATTGAATCTGACCTACTCTGTATCGGTCTTCAGATTGCTGTCTCATCCCCAAAAGCAAGTGCTAGACAGCCTGACTTTGTGATTCTCTCTCCCTCAGCAGATGAGGAGTTAGGCGCGTTGAAAAGTGACCTAATCACCTATGAGGTTCCCGTACCCCAACTTGTAGTGGAGATTGTTTCTCCAGGGGCAGACAACCACGATCGGGACTATGTAGAGAAGCCGATCGAGTATGCTGCGCGAGGCATTCCCGAATATTGGATTGTGGATCCATATCGGGCTGTTGTATTGGTCGGGACGCTGATGGACGATGCTTACCAGTTCCAAACATTTGAGGGCAATACTCGGATCGTCTCTCCCACATTTCCAGCCCTGAACCTAACAGCAATGCAGGTGCTGAATGCTGGGAGATGAGATAGAAATCTCTATCCCTAAACGTTTGTAGATAGACACAAAAAATCCCCGATCGGAATGCCCGATCGGGGATTAGTTCCTATCAGTAATTGGTGGATTTGTAGCGCCGGGAAATTTCCAGTAACGCCCAGTAACGCCCCTCGGTAACGCGGGGGTAACGTTACCAGTAACGGGGGTAACGTAACGCTGTAACGGCGTTACTTCGTTGTTACCGGGCGTTACTGGGGGTCTGTTACCCGTTACGCTACCCGTTACGTTACCGGGGGTCTGAGGGGCAATTCTTATTAAAAAATAAGCCCGTCTAGCATATCCCAAACCTCGTTACGGTTCTCCCTAAGGTAGTCGCACTTGCGTTCATTTTTTGCTCGATTCAAGAACGATTCACGGGTTACGTCTTTGCCTTCGCTCATGCGAGATCGTGCCCATCTGTAGGCGATTAGCAAAGCCTTCCTCATCTGCGGATCGGGTTCGCATTCCAGTAGATCGATCATCGGATCGGCGGTCTCTTCGATCGGGGGTTGATCTGGGATAGCTGGCGATTCCCGATAGAGCCGTTCCAGGTTTTCCCGGCGCGATTCCCCGATCGGGGCTGGCTCGGGTTGTGGATTGCTCACGGGTACCACGGGTGACGATGGGATTTCATAGCGCGGTACGCTTCCCCATCCGTTAATGGTGCTATCGAAGAAAACGCGCCCGGACTGCCCCAGCAACATCCTGGTAGGCTTACCTGAAAAATAGGTAGAGCCGTTATCCAACAGCCCCAGATTGTCCTGACTCAGTAGCAGGATGCGGCGGTAAACGTTCCTCACTCCGCCTGAGATACCGAAATCATCGGTATTCGGTGATTGCGATACGAGCCAGCCATACTGACGGCGCGATCGACCCATGGAGCACAGCGCATTGAACCCACTCATCAAGCCCTTAAACCACTTTGGAGCTTTCTCCCTAGCGGCCAATGCTTCATCGAAAATCAGCAGCTTCGGCTTATTGCTAGCTTGGAATTCTGCAATGAATCCATCAATCCGATCGCAGATATAGTCCATATCTTCAAACTTGGTGAATGGGGAAATGGGAATCGATAGCATCCGATCGCAGGCTTGCCAGTAGCCAGCCTCTTGTGGATCTGCCTTGGGATCTATGGCCCAAATTTGCACATCGGGATGAAGGCGTTTAACTTCCCGGGTAGCCATGGCGATCAGCATTCCTTTCCCGGCTCCAGGCTGCCCTACGATCAAAGTCGATTGCAGCTTTTCAGCCAGAGATCGGGCAACATCATCCCCAGTTTGGGCGTAACTTGGCTTTGCCGCCTGCTGGGATGCGCTCTGGGGAAGGCTTGTGGGTTCCTGCTGTGTGGGTGCGTCCTGGTCTTGCACCTGGTCTTGGGGCGGTGGAAGTTGGGGTGATTGATTTCCTTGGAGCATTCCCGCGATCGCCTCATCATTCCCCTTCCTGTAATACCGGAAGGCGGCATCAAAAGCGGCGGCTACCTTGCTATCGGGTTCCCCCTGGGCAAGTTTCCCTGCAACCATTTCGAGAATGGCGGGGAACTCAGTTAAGAAATCTTCCTCAAGTTCACGGCGGCGGGCATTGATCGCGCTGTTGTATCCGGTCAGCCCGCCCCACGCGGCTAGGGCCAACGATGGGATTAGGAATGGGGTAAGCCCGGTCAGGGTTAGGGACACGGCAATCAGGCTTGCCCCGCCTGCGACGGCGGCAAATCCGATATTTTTGTCCAGTGATTCAGCATCTTTTTCGTAGTCGATCGCGCCCTTAATCTCATGGGCGTTGATGTCGAAGCCCTGGTCTATCCAAGCGCTCGTGATGGTTCGATCGGGTTCAGGGGTGAAGTAGCTCATATATGCAAAAAGAAAGGGCTGGAAATCCAGCCCCGCTAAGGGTTTCAATGATTTTTCGTCTAGTTGTTTTCCGGTGTGGATGCCGTCACGGTTTGCCGGGAATGCTGCTTGAGGATGGATTGCATGTAATCCCGTTCCTCTTTGTCCAAGACTTTTTCGGCGGAATCGCAGAAGCCACTAACGCCCCACTCAACACCCACCATCCCCATGATTGCCATCGCCACACCGCCCCAGCTCACACCCATCGCGGTCAGGAGCTCGCCGCCTGCGATTAAGATGCAGCCTTCAGCGATATAAGCAATCCAGCGGCGGATTTCTGCCCATAGATCGGCTTTCTTTTCCCGATCGCGGTAACGCTTCTGATACCGCAATGCATCGCTGTAAAGGGCTTCGTTGATGATGGGTACTTCTAGGGGCTTGCGCTGCCTGCGAATCAAGGATTCTAGGCTGGCTTTAAGGTTCAGGTCATCCAACTTGGGGGCAAGCTCGGTGTACTGAAAGCATCCCCAAACCAGAAACGCACCAACCAAAGTCAACGGGCCTAATCCCGCCAATGGTGCCCGCCACGCCCAGACGTTTATCCCGCCTGCAATGATGGTCAGTCCGAGGTAAACCAGCATTCCGAATCGGTGGGAGATGAACCATTGCCACACCGATCGAACCCAGCAAAGCAGATCATCGAGGTCGATCGTGCCGTCGTGGTTAGCGTCCAACTTGTCCCAGAAGTTTTCCTGTCGTTTGCGGCGGGGTGATTCTTGCTCTGGAGTGGTTCCCGTGGCTTCTGTCCCTGGGTTGCGCTTGGTGGGTTCGGGGCGGCGCTTCGTAGCTCTAGTTTTGTAAGGCATTGTTGAATTCCTCAAGTGAAGTGAATAGGAATAGATGCACCCTGACCGGGCTTAGGGCTGCTTAAAGCCGCGTGATTTCAGAATTTCTGCGATCGCTTTAGAGTCACCCTGCTTCACATATCCGATCGCATTCCCGGCGGTGATTTGGCCCGTCAATCCTTGCCAATCGCAAACATGTGTACCGGGCGGCAATGGCTTGCCCTTTTGGTCTAGGGGGATGGAATTGGGCTGTAAATTGCCAATCAAAACCCGGCAGTTAGCGGCCCGCTGGGAGGCAATTACGGCGCTACTAGCCGCCACGTTCCAGGCATACACGCGCGGGTAGATGGCGGCTAAGGTAGAGCCGATCGCAATGGCTCCCAGCAGTCCCAGGGAGAAACGTTTCCCGGTGTGATTCATCGGTCGTCCTCCGCTGCGTATTGGGCAATGGCAGGCAGGATGGCGGCAATCTTCTCGGGCTGGCAAGACTCCAAAAGGAAGGCTACATCCATCACATCCCCTAGGATGCTGTCGCAGATGTTTTCAGCGGCCCATCCGCAGATGGTATTGCCTGAATCGTCTTGCTCGAAAAGCTCTGCAAACTCGTCATCCTCATCATCGGTGTCTTGCTCAGCTAACCATCGCCAATGGGCAAGGGTTCCCGCTAGCACCATCACAAGTTGATGTTTTTCAATGCCGCTCAGCACCCCTAAGCGATCGCCGTAAATCTCGCACACCTTGCGAATCTCGGGAGAATCGGCAAAGTAGGTCAGGGGTTGCGTGGTTGTTGTCTGTGACATAATTCGAATGCTCCTAATTACTGTTGTAGTTGGGGTTAAGGCTTGCCGTGCTTTGGTCGGTTCGGGCAAGCCTTTGGCGTTTCCGTGGGTCTTTCGTCCGCGTCGATCGGAGTGATATGTGGTACCCCGGTATATCGCTGTATTGCGCGTTGGGAAAGAGTTCTAGCGTTTCACCGTCCATTTATCCCCCTTGAATTTGGGATTGACTTCGTAGCGCGTTCCCGTGCCCTTGGTGCTCACGGGCGGTGGATTAGGGCTTGGCTTGTAAGGCAAGATGCATTGCTGCTCAGCCGTATCCCACCTGCCACCCCGTCGATCGCACAGTTCCTTGGGTGGCGTGGTTTTGCCCGTGGCGGGTAGCGCAGACAATAAAAAAGGCACTGCTAAAAGTGCCAAGACAGAGAAGCGTTTCATGGTGTTTTTCCTCAGTAAGTGTTCCGGTAGATGCCCCTCAATGCCATATCAGCCACGCGGTACCATTGCCCATCCTGAGCCAGGAACCAAGCCCCGGTAGGCTTATGGTTGATTCCCATGGAGTGCAGCATTTGCACTGCATCGCGTAGCCAATAGCAGCCGGGAATATCAATTTGGGCTGATCCGATCTGTAGGCGGTAGGTTGTTCGTTCCATGGCTTATCCCCAATCTGGGATGTCGTCAAAGTCATCGATCGCAGGCATGGAGACGGGTTGTGGTTTGGGTTCCCCTAGTGGCTTCTGAACCGTTGTCCCTACTCTGTAGCAGTGGATGACAAAGTTAACAGCGACACTAGGGTTACTCGTTCCAAGTTGCTCCATGATTGCGGCGATCGTGTCGTGGTTATGCGGTTCGATCGTTGCTCTCATCTCTATCCCCCGATCCGCTCCTGGGTTAGCTTGCGGGTAGCGTACTGGTACAGCCCCCGAGCATTCGCCCATTGAGGATCGGCTAAGACTCGGATATTTTTCTTAGCCAGTAGTTTGTCAATCCCTGGAAGGCAAGCGCCTCCGCCTACCGCGATTAAGGCAGTAGCAGCATCGAAATGGGCTTCTGTAGGTCTGACCATGGGAGTCAGCACATCCCTAACCCAGATTGGCAATTCTGCGCGGTAGGCAGTCTCAAAAGTCCACCCGGTTTTCTGGGTGCCGTAGGTGAAACCCCCTGACTCGATACCCTTGCGAATTAAGTGCCGTTGCCCTTCTTTCAGAAGCTCCTGCCGTACCGTGTCATGCTTTGCCACTTCATCAATCAGACGCTCTACGCCTCCGTTTTGGCTGTAGGTGCGGTTCGTCAGTTGCAATCCTGAGAAGTGAGAGACAATCAATGTCCCGTTTCCAAGGTCGTAGAGGATGGCGTTTGTCGTGTCGATCGTCTTGGCATAGTGCACGATCGCGCCGCTCCCTTCCTCCAAAACTCCCACGACTCGGATGTTAACCCGACTGGCTTTCCCTGCAAGTCGAACACCGTGAACACCCTCTAGGGCATTGCGCAAGAGCTTCCCAAGGGTCTTGCCGTCATGGACGCTGACCGCTAGGGCAATGTCCCAGGTCGGGCGGTAAGGTAACTCAGACAGGGCAGAAAGCAAGACTTGCAACCCTAGCTCTACCTTGCCTTCCTTGCTGTCTGTGACTCGATAGATGGATGTGGGAGCGAAGTAATAAGCGTTGATTCCCCCTACCCATTGCTTCCCAACCAAGTCCCCTCGATCGCCCTCGATGTACTCTACATAGCCCTTCCCAGGATTTGAGGCGCGTTCTGACAGGTAGTAAATATAGCTCTCTGTCCGTGTTTCACCGTTTGCGGAAACCAACTTGATAGCACCATTGCCAATGTCAGCCCCAAATGGTTGGAATTGGTTGATAGAGCCAGCGGTAACAGTTTGATTTTGAGTCTGAACTTGCATAAAAATGACTCCAAAGTCTTGGTGTGTAAATGTTTGAGCGTGTTTTCTCTGGATTGGCTCTATCAGCCGTTAGTGGTTGGGATTGGTTGATAGAGCCAATCGATTAATTTGCAGATAGCCCGATCGCTCGAAGGATGTCGCAACCCTCGGAAAACAGTTCGTAAGCCTTGCGGGTCATTCGATAATGGGCTGCGTTGCTGTCTGTCTTGGGTGGCGTTGCCTCTAGGAATTGCGCTGAAATTTCAGCAAGGTACGGGGTGATGTCTATGCCCATGCTTTCTGCATCAAGCCACAGGAGAGCCTGTTTTAGAGCCAGGGCGTTAACAGACATGTCGCTACTCTGGACAACACTCTTCAAGTTCCGGTAATACGATCGGGCAAGTGTTTCAATCAATGCATCAAGTTCGGTCATAGTTTTCCTCAATGTGCAAATGATGAAGCCCTCGCTGGGAGGGCTTTAGGGGCTTATTCTGCGGGCAGCTCATCCTCTGAAAGGTTGGCGGCCAATTCCGCCATTTCATCCAGAAATGCTTCAAATTCAGCCTCGGCTTCTGGGCTATCGAATGGCAGATTGCAAATCTCTTCTAGCGTGATTAAATCGTCCATGATGCTTGCTCCGTAAGTGTTTCAGCGTTTCATATACAATCGCCGTGACCGCTTCCGAACATATCGGCGCTGGCGCTCTTCCTCGAAAACCTTGGCAAAGGTGGCTGGATCCAACTTGGGAAGCACGAATTCCAAGCCTTCGATGGCTTCAGAGAAGCGCCCCAGTTCATCCTTTAAAAGAATCGTTGGGGTAGTTGGAGAAACATACCCCGATTCGATTCGCTGTAGGCACCCTACAGCCTCTTCTAGAGAGCCTTTCAGCAATTGCAAGGCCATCAATCGTTCCTGTTCCGCTTTGAGCATGTCTATATCACTCGCGATTCAATGAATGTCCAAGTTTTGTAAGTTGGGTGTTGACGTAGCCATTTACGCAATTCCGCAAACCCAAGTAAACCGGGTAGTTCCAGCGTTTCGCCCTCGCGGGTTTTGGGGTGTTCAATGATGATTTGTGTCATTGTCGTACCGGGTAGTTCCTTGACTCTGCATTTATCACGGGCTTGTCACCGTCCTAGGCTGCATTAAGGTGGCAGTTTCTCGGGTTTGCCTTGAACCCTCCGCTGCTAGCCAGCAGTCCTGCCCCCGTCTATCCGGGGTGTTTTGCTTTCGATACTGTAAGACTAACAGACATACGGTAGTAATACAATAGACATACGGTAATTTTATAGAATCCGCCTATACCGATAAGTTAACCGTATGACTAATAGGCATACGAAAGAAAGGGAATAGATGTACAATGGGTGCAAACTTGAGTAAATTTGAGGTGACTACCCATGCTGGCTACTATGTCTCGCAAGAAACCCGGATCCACACGGCGCACATTCAATATTTCGGATGCACTGTATCTGAAATTGCAGAAAGTCGCCTATCGTGAGCGCCTGAACGCTACCCAGCAGCTAGAGCGATCACTAGATGCTTTCTTTGCCGTCTATGAGAAGACCAACAAAATCAGCATTGACGATATTGAGATCCCATCTAGCGACAATCAGAATTAAGGAAAATGCCATGCCCGCAAGTGATGACGCACTCAAACGACTAACCGAGACTCTTCACCTCTACCGTGAGGTTCACGATCGCAGCTTCGAGACGCTGAACAGCAAGATAGAAGATTTGGCCGTTCAGGTATCCCACCTAACGTCATCGGTCGATCGGATGGCTTCATCGGTTGACCGTATGGCGGCGGCAGTGGAACGGCAAACAACAGCGATAGACGGTCATCTGGCAGTTGCCCAGCAGCAATCCGCCAACATTGCGGAACTCACCAAGCTTGTTTCCACACAAGCGGCCACGGTAAACACCTTGATTAATCGGATCGCCGCCTAACCAAACTTGACACTAGAAAGCTTTCCAAACTTGACCTAGAGTAATTCCCAAGACCAGCAAAAATAAATTTAGCAATCTTTTAAGTGTCAATAGACTATTGACACTAATGTGGAAATCGCATTGTGCTTAGGTTTCATCGCTAAGCGTGCATAGTGCTACTATGTGGCTCTGGATAAGCCTTTCAGCAGTTGCGATCGGTGGGAGAAATTCACGCTATATTATTTGCAGTGAGTATTACTAAGAGCGATGGCTAAAAGAAAAACTCCTCAAGAACCATGTCTCTCGATCCGATTCACGCCTTCAGAGCGGGAACGAATCGATAAAGCGGCTAAGGCCAAAGGCATTAGTCGTCATGCCTACATGAGACAGAAGCTTTTACGCGATTTGTCCGTTGGTTCCGCTGCTTGATCCGTCCACCGCTTTGGATACCCTAGGCTCAAAAAAAAAAGACGCCTCGGGCAACGCCCAAAGCAATCTCAAAATAGTTTTGTTAATGCTAGTATCTAATATTTTTCCCGAAGTGACCAGACCCCTCTGGTCTGAGTCGATTGTAGCAGATCCGTATCTGCATGGGGTGGATCGCCTGGTACATCTTCCCAGATTGGGATTGGGGGGTGTGCTGTGAGCTTATCCATCGTCTTCAAGGAATTTCAGAAATCTGCTATTCCCGATCGCTTGACCCTACTTAACGTCCAATGGGTTGAAGGCGATGAAGCGATCGAGGCACTAACCAGCGAAGCGATCGCGCAGGTTCAGAACGTAACCAGTTACATCACGGCCCCAGCGAAGCGGATTCTAGACCGCTACGAATTCGCAGCGGCTGGCGGATGGGTAGCCTACGGAACAACCTTAGACGGGCAACCGGGCACAGTGGCCTACTTTAAGCCAAAGTCCCCCAGACAATTTGAGGAATTTAAGGGCTTCGGTCAGCCCAAAAAGGTCAAGGTCATCAAATACGAAACGCCCGCAAAGTCTGAGGCATCGCCCATTTTGCCATTCGTGGACAGTGAATCGGCTCAAAAGATTTTCGATCGCTACGGTATCACCCCACTTGAAGGGGAAACATTCTGGCAGTCGGTTAAGCGTTCTGGTCGTCAGATCGCAGTGACGGAAGGGCTTAAGAAAGCACTGGCCTTGATTGCCCATGGCATCCCAGCGATCGCCATTCGGGGCATTACCCAATGGCACCGGAAGGGAGAAACCACACCCCATCCCACGATCGCGCAGTTTGGGCCTAGAAAGTTCCTGATTGTCTTCGATCGAGACTCCAAGCCCAGAACCGTTCGGAATGTACGTCAGCAAGCCGTCAAGCTAGGGAAAGCACTGGAGGCGATGAAATGCCAAGTTTCGATCGCGGTCTGGGATGGCGAAACCTACGGTAAAGGGATTGATGATGCCCTATTTGGGCTGGGGGATAAAGCCCAAACTTGGTTGGATGTCGTTGTAGACGATGCCCTAGGGCTGGAGATATTCAAGCGTGACGATCGGATAAACATGCTAGCCAGCATGATTGCCCGCTATAACAAGCTAAGCTTCCCAGTCGAGCGAGAAACCACGGGTGAATATCTCCCAGAACTGCCAGCCCTGGAAGGTGGGGCAATTCATGTTCTGTCTGCATCAATGAACGCAGGTAAGACAACTCGGATCGGATCCGATTGGGTAGAGCACGTCCGGTCTATGGAATGGCTGACCCTGGTACTGTGCCCCCTCAACTCCCTAGGGCAACAAACAGCCCAAGCGTGGTGCCTACCTCACGTTCACGACTACGACACCGAACAAAATAGCCAGCAAGCGCTATGGGCGCAGGTAAGTCATGCAGGGGGCATTGTGATGTGTCCCGATAGCTTACACCGGATTCCGGCTTGGTTCTGGGAGAAACCCGTTGTGATGGTTCTGGATGAGGCGAATCAAGTCATTCGCCACATGACCGAGGGCAACACCTTGGGGCAGCGGTGGGCTGACATCATGGAGCAGTTCACAGCAGCGGCGCGACATTGCGCAGATTATGGCGCGATCGTGTTGTCTGAGGATGGCTTGCCCGATCGCGCGGTTAATTTTGTTCGGGCTGTCTCTGGGATTGAAACAGTCCGAGTGTTTCGGCACCGGAAGGAAGGGCAACCTTGGGATTGTTCGCTGTTCCACGGTCAGCCCAGCAGTTACCGGGCGCAATTCCTGCGGGTAGCCCAGTCTGGAAAAAGACTTTTGTATGTGACCAGCTCCCAAACTGAAGCGCGACGGATGGAACGGGCACTATGCAAAGTTGCCCCCCATCTAGCGGTGGTTCGGATTGACTCGCAAACTAATCAGTCTGGAGAGTTCACCGAGTTTTTTGAGGATCCAGATCGGTGGCTGGAAGATAACCAGCCTGACATTCTTATCCTGTCCCCTAGCGCAAAATCTGGGGTCAGCATCCAAGGTGGGGTGAGTGTTGAGAACGCTTATTTCTCAGAGGTTTGGGGTTACTTCTCAGCGCTGGCAACCGATACCCACTCACAGTTATTGGGACGGTTCCGACCTGCTGTGCCCCGGTTTGTGTTTGTGCCCGATTTCATCATGTCCAACGGAGACGAGTATCTATCCAACCCGATCGCCATCCACGATCGGCAAAGCAAAACCATCCATGGCCTAGGGCACATCTACGGCTTATCGAGTCTGCTAGAGGGTGAAGTAACAGAACTGCAAGCCAAGATCGAGGGTGCTATAGCGCAGTATCTCGCTCTGGCTAAGGCTGTAGCAGGCTGTCAGAAGCAGATCGCCCATCTTGCTCTCAGGCAACAACTGACGGCAGCGGGGCATCATTGCCAGTCGCATCAGTTAGCCAAGGACGATGAAACGATCGCTCTGTGGAAACAGATTAAGGAAGAAATCTGGAGAGAAGATGCAATCGCACTGGCAACGGCCACCGTCGCACCGGGACAACACACTCCAGCATGGGCACGGAAAACACTGGAGGGACTGGAAACCAGTGAGGCAGATCGGCTGGTTGCCCAAAAAGTGCTGCTGATTGAGCAGTTTCCCGGCGTTAACTTTGACGATGCCGAAATTTGTTACCGAGGTGTTTTCCACGATCGGGGCAGCATGAAGCGCGGGGTATTGCTGCAAGCCCGTGCAGAACGCTTGGAAGCATCCCAGGAACTCGACAGGAACGCAGTAGAGGCCATTTTCAAGGGCAAGGTTAGAGCGTGGCACAAACTACCAAAAGGGCACGTTAGATCGTTCCTGGTTTCCCAGTCTGGGGTTCTGGAACTGCTGGATGGGAACCCCTACACCAATGACGATCGACGGTGCCAGCGGGTAAAAGATTTCTGCCTACGATTTGCAAACGAGATCCGCCATTACCTCCGACTGGAAGTGAAGGACGACCAAACCCCGATCTCGATCTGCCACAAGCTCTTGAAAAAATTGGGGATTGAACGGGACAAGCACGATCGACCCGGCTGCATCCTCATGGTTGGGCGGATCGGACAGCGCGGGGCCAATCAGGAGACTTTCAAGGTCGATCTAACTGTAGACCCCATCCGGGCGCAATTTCTAAAAGCCGCACGGAGCAAGGTTTCTGAGTCCGTTACGTCAATTTGTAATAAGGATATAGAGTACTTACAAATTGACGTAACCACACACCTAGAACATACAGAAGCCCCCACTAATCCTATTAGGCAGGGTGGGTGGGATGCCCAAGCGGGAGGCGAAATGAGGTTAAAGG
>NZ_JBLZFX010000130.1:0-13603 GCF_050753345.1 Alkalinema pantanalense CENA528
GGCTTGGTACACTGAACGTAATCAATTGCAAAAGGCAGTAGATTGGCAGTTTACTACTGCCGATGCTCGGATTCGACTGAAGCGCCTCTATCCACAAATTGAAAACTGACAGTCCACTAGGGAATTTTGGGAATGAGACAGGATACTCACCATCAGAGACAAAATCAAACACAAAATCTCCTTGTTAGCCTTGGAGGAGTTGGACTTTTGGGATTTTTGGGTGCCTTGGCTCCATTCAATTTCCCAGGCAAGATTGCGCAGGCGAACGTGCCCTCAGCATTGTCTATCCCAAGTGCCACAGATGGGTTCACCCGCCCGGTGCTCAAACTCGGCAGTCAGGGCGCAGATGTTATAGAACTCCAAGGCATCCTCAAACTGTTGGGATTCTATGGGGGGGCGGTAACGGGAACCTACACCGAAGAAACCTTGATTGCTGTGACCCGATTTCAGCAGGCTGCTGGACTCAGTCAGGATGGAGTCGTGGGGGGAGAAACCTGGGCAAAGTTACTCCCCCCTGCGCCCGGTGCAACGCTTTCCAACGTCACGCCATCCAGTGCCCCCACCCCAGGGCCAAAACCGTCGAATTCATCCACCCCGATCGCCACTCCTTCCAAGCCTACGGCTCCTTCCAAACCCGCCGCCCCTCAAAAAACACCATCGCCTCAAGCGACTTCCCCAGAAGATCCCTATCCAGTCCTGCGCAAAGGAGCCAGCGGAGAAGCAGTCGTTCGGTTACAGAAACGGCTTCGGGCGATCGGTCTGCTCCCCAGTCTAGCGGATGGTATTTTTGGCGATGAAACGGAAGCAGCGGTCAAAGCCTTACAAGAGCAAGCGAAATTAGAAGTCGATGGAGTGGTTGGTGAAGCCACTTGGAAAGCCTTACAACGCTAGCGATTCACTAGACAGCAAGGTTAGCTAAACAGTTTGCTGGCTAAACAGTTTGTTGGGTAGACCGTTCACTTAAATCACTTTAAGGATTTGCGAAGAAATTATATTCCCGATTCCTTGGAGTGGTTGGTGAAGCCACTTGGAAAGCCTTACAACGCTAGCGATTCACTAGACAGCAAGGTTAGCTAAACAGTTTGCTGGCTAAACAGTTTGTTGGGTAGACCGTTCACTTAAATCACTTTAAGGATTTGCGAAGAAATTATATTCCCGATTCCTTCATCTACCCGTCCACCCACCTACCCATCCATGTGGGATTCTACGGATATGCTGTTCCCAAGGCTTTAACGGGTTGAGCTTTAACGGGTTGAGTTTGACGGGTTGAGCCATGTCCCAAGCTAGAGATTGCAACAGTCTTAAAACAAGATTATTGCAAAATGTAACTAGCCATCAACTTTGATAAAACTCTTGTTTTTTTCAGTCTGTACCGAGTAGATTAGATGCAGGCACAAAAGGAGCAACACACCTCCTCCCCAAAGATATAGATTAAAGCTTGTGCCGCCTGCTTTAATCCCATCACAAAGGTTAACTTTTGAGCTTCATCTTCGGTCTCAAAATCTTAGCTCTGGAATCTAGTCTTAAACATTATTCAACTCAATTAACATGTACCTGCTAGTTACGTTGTTTGAGGCTTCTCTACAATCCACCTAGAAGTACAGTCTGAATAGACTGAGAGCGATTTAAAGCCCGTTGACTAATGTGATTTTGTCCACGATCTCGCTTTCGTAATTGAACCAAGTTGCAAATTGAATTAATCTCTAGTATTCAGGGTCTGGTCATTTTGACTAGACCCTTTGAAATGTTAAGATATACTCTTTTCAATTGCTTAACTGAATGAGCTGGGCGGCGAGATTCTGTGCCTCTAATTTGATGTCATTCTAGGATGTAACTCTTCCAGCGTATTTGAAAGTCTGGTGAAGAAATCGGTATGGTTACTTTAGATCACTTTGCACGATCGGCGGTTATTTCGATCGAAGATCTTTGCCATCAATTGCAGTTGCAATCGGAGGGCAACAATCCTGATAATCCCCATGCTTCGATCGTCATTGTAGATTGTCGTTTCTCATTGATGCAGCCCCTCCTCGGACGGCAGCAATATGAAACAAGTCATCTTCCCGGCGCGTATTATCTCGACCTCAACCAAGATCTCTCTAGCCCTGTGGCAACCCATGGTGGTCGCCATCCCTTGCCAAATCCAGAAGTTGTGGCGGCTCAATTAACAGCGATGGGGATCACCCCAGAAACATTGGTTGTGGCCTACGATGACTCGCGATTGGCGTTTGCGGCTCGGTTGTGGTGGCTGCTAAGGTACTTGGGGCACGATCGGGCCGCTGTCCTCAATGGGGGCTGGTCTGCATGGCAAGCCGCAGGCTTATCCACCACGGCAGAAATTCCGCCACCACGCCAAGGTGCCTTTGTGCCTCGCCCCAACCCCCAGGCAATTGTGAATATCCAGGACATCCGCGAACGTCAATCTCAACCTGAGCTAGAGTCCAAGATGATCTTGATTGATTCGCGGGAATCCGTGCGCTATCGAGGAGAATCGGAACCGATCGATCCCATCGCGGGCCACATTCCTGGAGCGGTAAATTACCCCTGGCAAACGGTGACTGATGAAAACGGCTTTGTACAATCCTTAGATATTCAACGAGATCGCTGGAAAGCCCTCTCCGCCGCTCCGCCCTCTCCGGAAATCATTGCCTACTGTGGATCCGGTGTAACAGCCTGTGTTAATCTACTCTCCCTCTATCAAGTTGGGATTCCTGCGAAACTGTATCCCGGTAGTTGGAGTGATTGGTGTTCTTACTTGGTTTAGTACGGTTGAGAAAGTGGGTGGGTAAAGGCGCTAGATTCAGACAATCTAGGTGCACCAAGTTGGCCTCTAAAACTATTCTTTCTAAAACTATTCTTTCTAAAACTATTCTTTCTAAAACTGCTTTTACCTGAAACAGTCAGCCCCTAAAACAGTCAGCCCCTAAAACAGTGGCACATTAAAGACAATCCCTACCCCTAGGAGCCACCCGTTGAAGTCCAACCCAGGATTGGAGGAATTACCGAAACTACGTCCTCCGAAAATGTTGATTTGGGTGCGGGGATTCAGGGTGTAGCTGAGGCGACCCGCTAGTTGGTGGTACCAGTCTTCTCGGGGCTGCTGAGTAAAATGTGTCCAAATGAACTGATAATCTAAAGCGGCCTGTAGACTCGGGGATAGTTGGTAGCTGAGAGATCCGACTAACGTGTTGACAAGCCGATCGTAGTCTTGAATCTCATCTACTAAACTCCAACGAAATTGGTAGTAGGTATTGAAACTAAGTCGTTTGCTAAGCGGGTCTTGCCGCGAAAATTCGATCCGTAAAGAATTATCGTTGAGGAACCGCTCTCCGGTCAGAATAGTTCGTAATCCTTCCTTGGAAGTAAATAATTGTTGGTTACTCCAGCCGATTTCCCCAAACATGCGGGGACTCAACCGTTGCAGAATTCCTGCCCGCAATCGCAGTTCATCGTAATTTAAGAGTGAGGCATTGGCATATCGAATGATATTGGCATCGATCGACGTCACGGCGTAGGTTTGAGGCCCGAGGGCAGGGGCATAGAACAGGGTGAATCCTGACCGAATCAATCCGTCAGCCTCGCTTAAAAAAGCAGACGAAAAAATATTGGTATTTCGAAAATAGTCCACCCGGCCCAACAAGAAGACAGAAGGAGCTTTAGGCTGCGGTGGTTGAGGTAAGGGTCTGGGTTCCCGAATACGTAAGTCCCCAAGTTCTGGATCCGCAGAACCGATTGGACGTAATGTTAAAGTTCCTAGCTCGGGATCTGTATTGGGTTTCAGGCGAATTTCTCCTAACTCTGGATCAGATGTAGGAGTTTCGGCCAGTAGAGACTTGGCCTGGGAAGGCGGAGCTAAAGGAGTTTTAATCGTTGGGGTCGCCCCGATCGTTGAAATAGGCCATTGTTGTAACGAAAGAGTTTCCAGTAACTTCCACTGCGTTGCCTTCGAGAAAGTTGAAACATTCCCCATAGGAACCGCTGCAGGGTTGTGCAATAGCCCATCCAGACGGGAAAAATGATTGGGCAGGAGATGATCCTGAAACGAGCTGTCTAGCGATGAATTTTGGGGCCAGACTGCTGGTTGGGGAGGTGTTCCCATGGGGGCCAACCGTGGAAGGCCAAAGCGGGAATCGGGTGGCGGTGGGACAGCCGGACTATTGGCAGGTGGCGGAAAAGGGGGAGGCGAGTTAGGTTGTCTGCTGGGTTTGTCGGGGGGCACTAAAGGTGCAAAATTGGCCAATGCAGGTGCGCCAACCCCAACGCTAGTCATGACAGCAAGTTGGATACTGAGATTGGCTATCAGCCGAGACAACGGTATACGGCCATCGTGAAGTTGCTGGAGCAAGAGACAATCACCTTAATTTGATCAGCACAGGTTCTGGAGAACAATTGGGGGAAGGGTCGCGTAAGTATCCTGGTTTGGTGCTTGATGAATTGGGAAATTATGAATTGGGAAATTTTAAGGAGTATCGCTTAATGTCTGTCTGTCTAATACAGCCTGTGCTAGACAGCCTATGTTAGAATGCGATCCTCTCAACTGGCCTCCCTGGATTGGGTGAATCACAAAACTTCGTGCAACGATCGCGCCCTAGGTGCGATACACTTCCATCCTGCTCCACTCCGTTCAAAGCGCCAAATCGAAAGCTGCCTTCCTTTGTAGCCGCTATTGCACTTCCTGTCATCCTCATTATGTTAGGGAATTAAAGTCTTCTTAAAGAGGCTGGTGATTTTCCTAGACTGTTCATATACTTTTAGGAAGGTTGGTTCTTGGGTAAAATCCTAAAGTCTGTTTTAAAATTTTCTACAAAGTATTCTTTAAGATAGTTTTTTTGAGCCAGGTATTCTTTGAATCAGATATTTGGCCATTCTTCTCAAGGTTGTTGAATTTATAGCCATCCCATCTGATTGATGAGCAGGCTTCGGCTCGAAGTCTTGCAGTCCCTGGATAGCAGCTTTCTCGCGATTTACGTCTGATTGCTATGGAAATTCCCCAAGTTTCATCCTGAATTTTCCAGGGAATGGCTAAGGAATGGTCAAGGCTCGCTCCTAGCCAGGGAAGGAGGTTCATAAAAAACGATTGGCGTAAATTGTGTCAAGATGGGTAAAGTTGGTTTCATCTATGGGAATTCACCCGTTAGATGTGGTTCACTTGATCTATCTGGTTAGATATTAAGTATTGCGATTCCTCAGGTTTTTTAGGGAAAAACTTGCCATACTGGGGAGTGAAGCCAAGTAATGAAGCCAATAGGGTGTGTCTTCAAGGTGGCAGGGCATAACGCAATCCAGTGTGATTAGAGACAGTGTGATGTAGCGATCAAGTGATAAGCATTAGGTACCTAGCGCTTAATGGTACATAACAATCAAAAATGATCAATTAGCGCTGAAGAAAGTTTTAATGAGTATCCTCGCCCCTATGAATGATCCGGGGGAGCTTTCTTTGATATTGTGCGATATGGCTACTGAATATTACGGGTGCATGGCATTAGAGCGGTTTTTTATTACACTCAACTCGCGGGGCAGTTATGTTTAGTAAATGGTTCCCTCTCGCAGCCATCACAGGGATTGGTCTGAGTTTGGCACTCCAACTAAATGGGGCGATCGCAGCACCCCTGACGGATGCCCGAGTCAAAAAACTGATTCGTGAAGTGCAGGTTGCGCTTAAAAATCAGGGACGTCGTCCTGCCCGACTTGAGGATCGTCTGACACCAGGAGACTTGCTCTCCACTCGGAAATCATCCCGGGCAGATCTACGGTTTAATGATGGAACCTTTGCTCGGGTAGGTGAGCTTTCTACCTTCAGCTTCCGGCCTAATCAGCGCCACTATGACCTCAGCAAGGGAACGTTTCTCTTTGTTATTCCGCCGGGTCAGGGCGGGGGAACCTTTAGAACCCCCAACGCCACTGCAGGTGTGCGGGGATCAGCCCTTTTCATTCGCTACATCGAAGAGGATGACATTACGGTCGTGGGTGCACTGACCAATAATCCCACCGGGCCGATGGAAATTGAAAATAAAAGTGGTGAACAAAAACTGGGGCTCCGGGCTGGGGAGATGGTTGTCTTACAAAAAGACAAAATTATCGGCCTCTATGAATTTGACCTGCGCCGCTTCTATGAAACGAGTGAAATGGTCAAGGGGCTAGACCTACAAGGCAGTAACGGACGCCATTCCGATCCCGATATTGCGAAGGTGCAGGAAGAAACGGTTCAAGCTTTAAAGGAGCAATCTCCCTTTGAAGGCCCGATCGCTGAAACCCCCGATATTCTGAAAAATCCAGCCCACCGACTGGTACAAGCAGGCACACCCACTTTACCCGGCACGCTGGCCAGTGGAACGGCCTTTGATTTAGCCAATCCCAACTTGCCCGATGCACGGATCCAATTCAACGATCGTGTTACAGGAAGCACCACTGTTTCCCCACCCCCTGGAAATTCATCAAGTGTTAATTTAGGGCAAGGTCGGGTTGATAGTTCTCCAGAAGATCGGATTTCGAAGCAACCCATTATTTCACCACCTTCGGGTGGAAGTCGGGTGGAGCCTCCTTCGGTAGAGCCTCCCACGAAAAATCTAACTGAGTTGCCCCAACCGCCTGTACAGCCCCAACCGCCTGTACAGCCACCCGTACAGCCCCAACCGCCTGTACAGCCCCAACCGCCTGTACAGCCCCAACCGCCTGTACAGCCCCAACCACCCGTACAGCCACCCGTACAGCCCCAACCACCCGTACAACCGCCTGTACAGCCACCAACTCCAGATCCAGGTTTGGGGAACAACGGCACTCCGCCGGGGTTGATTAATGGAACTGCGCCTAATGGGGTGGGTAACAACGGGACTCCACCAGGGTTAAATAACGGAACTGCGCCTGATCCAGGCTTAAGTTCCCTCCAGAATTCCACTGCGACCCCTACTCCAACCACCGTTCCTTCCGTCGGAGCTACTCAAAATTCGTCTCCGGCTTTAGCTCCTGCATTAAACACATCTACCATCCCTCCTGGATTAAATAATTGAAGCCCAGTCGGTTTGGAATTCCTTCGAGAACGTAGGTCGCGGTATCGAGTAACAAGTTAGTGACATAAAAAAAGAGGGATTGAACAGCCCTCTTTTTTACGTCTTGCGAGTTTTATGGCATCCGATCGCCGTTAGCTGGCTTCATTCCACGCTTGAGCTGCATCCGCGATCGCTTGATCAACGGACTTTTGTCCCAGCATTGCAGCCTGGAGATTTTCATAGATTAGCTTTTGCAATTGCTTGATATTTTTCATTGCAGGAATTAGAACTTCTGCTTCCTTCAGTTGTTGGGCACTGATGATGCGGGCTTGATCCAGCGCTGTAGCTTGGGCAGGTACCTGGCTGAAGTAGGGATCTTGTAGAGCGGCTTGGGTCGAAGGGAGAACATTGGCCGCCTTGGCAAAGGCTAACTGGTTTTCGTTGTTGGTGACAAAAAGTGCAAATTTCAGCGCGGCCTCTGGCTGATCGGTCATTTTAGGAATGACTAAGTTCATCACCGCAACGTTTTTCTTGCCAGTGGATCCCGTCAGTTGGGCTGCGGGGGCTGAGACCTTGGCGATCGTGGGAGCATTGTTACTAACGGTACGGAGGAATTCAGGGCTAGAAGATAAAATCGCGGTTTCACCCTGCTGATAGAGGTCGATCCCGTGACGGTGGCCTTCGGTCAGCACTTCCTTAGGAAGTAGGCCGTTTTTGTAGAGATCTACCCAGCTTTGAAAAATAGCTTTTCCCTGGGGAGTATTGAAAGCAGCTTTGCCCTGACCATCCACTAAGGTCACTCCCTGTTGCACAAAAGATTCTAGAACTTCCCCAGAATCCGTGGGTACCAACGTGGCGAAAAAGGCATATTTCCCGGTTTTGTCCTTAATCTGCTGGGCAGCCTTAAATAACTCAGCGAAGGTGGCGGGGGGGGTATCTAAACCCGCTTGCTTCAGTAAATCTCGGTTGTAAATTGCAATGCGCGTGGTCAGGTACCAGGGGAGTCCAAAGGTTTTATTCTCTAGGGTGCTGGCTTTCCAAATGTTAGGTAAGTATTGTTGTTGAACCTGTGGTGGCACCTTACTCGAGAGATCCATCCAGACATCTTTCTCGGCCAGTTGGGAAGCAAAGTTAGGATTTAAATTAACGACATCGGGGGCTGTTTTAGCGGCCACTGAAGTGAGGATTTTGCTTTCCATCGCCGCCCAAGGAACGTCCACCCATTTTACTTTAGTGCCAGGATTTTCAGCTTCGAAGCGACTAATCAATTGGTTGAAGTAGCTGGTGTACTGGGGCTGAAGCTGCATCGTCCAAAATTCAACTTCGGCGGCCCCCGATGATTTCTGGGCATTTCCCCCGCAACTGATCAGCCAGCTGGCCAGCAATCCCAAGAGTCCCCAGATACAGAACTGTTGCCAAGCGTTGCTCGACTGTCTGCTCCACCATTTGCTCCACCGTTCTTGTATCCCATCCATAGTTGATAGCCTCAAGTTCATTTCCTCAATTGATATCCGCTTAAGTACCCACCTTAAGTACCCACCTTAAGTACCCACGATCGCCCCGTCCTACCGTTAAAACAGGGCTTATCTACCCCGGTCAGTCTACCAAAGGAGCGAATCTTGCGGAAAACTCAGATTTTTTCGTGCGTTTTTGAAGATTGTGTGTAACATCACTGTTGGGGTGCTATTCGTATTTAGATCAAATGTTTCTTCAACTAAGAACATCTTGGCCTAATTGAGTAGCTTCATAGCTATAAATTGAAACTACTTTTCAGGGTTCCTAGATTTCTTTATTAAGAGTCTTGGCCGATGGAAATTCTCTCAAAAAATGAGGTGAAATTTTGCTATCTACAAAGGAACTCTGACTCAATCTCTATAGGATGATTGCTCGATCCATTGATCGGGGTTATAGCAAGAATAGCGCTAGCTTGCGAGAGATTTATCTACTTAGCAAAACTAGTCGTTCATTCTGAAATAAATTGTGTACCATGCGGTAGAACGCACTGTATTTGACAGTGAGTTGTCGTGTTTCGGTTCGCCATTTCTTACTTTCAAACTCGTTCATAGTGGGCTAGCAACGCTGTGGTTAACAGTTTTAAGGGTCTATTTTCAAAGAAGTCGAAAGGGGTCGGTATTGAATTGGCTCCCGATCGCATCAACATCGTGCTTTTGCGGCGGCAAGGGCAAAAGTTTCGGCTGGCAAATTATGTGACTATTCCGGTACCAGAAGGGGTTTTTCAGGAAGGTCAAATTGTGGATCAATCAGCCCTGGCTGAGTTGATTCAGTCGGCCATGGCTGAGAACAAAATTAAGGCTAAACAGGTGGCCACAGCGGTGCTGGGTGGGCGGGATACGGTAACACGCATTATTCCGGTTCCAGCTGAGCTGGACGATCGAGAATTGCGGGATATGGTGTTGAACCAAGAGGCTGGTTTGTATCTCCCCTTCCCCCGAGAAGAAGCCGATGTGGATTATCAAAAACTTGGACTTTTTATCGATGAAGATGGGATTGAAAAAGTCCAAGTGTTGTTAGTAGCCACCCGCAAGGAAATGACGGATTCCTACATCCGCACCTTTCGCCAAGCAGGCTTGGAAATTGACGTTTTAGAAATTAGTAGCTTTTCGCTGATTCGAACCATTCGAGATCAGTTGCGTCAGTTTGCCCCCCAAGAAGCGGTGGCGATCGTGGATATCGAGTTTGAAAGTACTGAAATTTCGATCACCGTAGATGGCGTTCCGCAATTTTCTCGAACCGTTCCCATTGGCACCTATCAAATTCAAAGCGCCCTATCCCGCGCCATGAACTTACCACCTTCTCGCAGTATTGATTTACTGCAAGGGATGACCATTCCCGTGAGTAGTGATATGGGAAGTCGTCCCGGAGGAACGAATCCTGGTACTGCTGCCATGTTGCGCATCTTGGGAGAGCTGGCGGATGAGTTGCGGCGCTCGATCGATTTCTACACCAACCAAGGGGAAAACCTAGAGGTAGCGCAATTGCTTTTGGCAGGGCCAGGAGCTGCGATCGGGCAACTGGATGAATTTTTTACCCAACGCTTGAGTCTACCCTGTAGCCAGATCGATCCGGTTGCAGCGTTGGCGCTAGAAACTCCGCAGGACATTCCAGAGACGGTAAGACCGAGTTTGGGCGTTGTGCTGGGACTAGGTTTACGGGAGGCATGGTAGATGTATAGCTTAGATATTAATTTTCTCAACGATCGCCCAGATCTAAAACCGGATTCAGCGGGACGGAGCCGCAGCCCAGGGCTTTCTCCCGATGATAAGCGCCCTTTGTATGCGGGAACCGGCTTAATGCTGTTGCTGATTTTTGGCACCTTGGGCATTTGGGCCTTTTTTAATTGGCAGAATGGGGTATTGCAAGATGAGCAAGCCCGACTGGATAGCCAATTAGGAAATTTGGAAGCTAAGAAAAAAGAATTAGCCGACGCTGAAAGCAAGGTAAAAGCAGCGGAAACTGAAATGCAAGCGTTGGCTTCCGTGTTCAACCAAATTAAACCCTGGTCTGCCATGGCGCAGGATTTGCGCGATCGCTTACCCGCAGGTGTTCAACTGAGTTCAATCACCCAGCAGCAACCCCAAGGCCAACAGGCGGGGGCAGCGGCTAATGCGCCAACCTCAGGCATTGTCCTGATTCAAGGGATTGCCCGCAGCTTTGAGGAGGTCAATGACTTTCTGGTGGTGTTGCAGCAGTCTAATTTCCTCAAACCGGAAGAAACCAGCATTGTTTCGGTGGAGCGAGAGGATCCTAAGGCCCTATCTTCGATCAGCTTACCGATCGAACGGAAGGATACAGGTTCCCCCCAAACCTTAGAAATTCCTAAGTTCCCAGGCGATATCAAGTTTTCGATTCAAACGGCAGTCACGGATGTTCCCACTGCCGATTTGTTGCGAGAACTCGATCGTAAGGGCGCTGTGGGTCTTGTTAGCCGCATTGAGTCCCTCAAAAATAAGGGAGTGATTAAACCATGACCGCTAGTGGAGATTTTATTCCTCAAGATCCTGAATTTGATTCAGGCCCCAGTTATCCCTCGGCCTTTGGCATCACTTTTACCCCAACGGTGACAGGCGTTCTGTTGGGGATTGGTGGCATAGTTGGTGCAGTTTTATTGTGGCTAAACCTCGTCCAACCCGCTTGGGATCAGTACAACCAACTTAAGGAGCAGGTTGCCCAAAAGCAAGAGCAACTAAAAGAACTACAAACGATCGAAAAGAAACTCAAAGATTCAAAAGTTCGATTGGCCCAAGTAGAGCAGCAGCGTCAGCAGGTTCTGGCACTCTTTGCTTCTGAGAAAAACCTCGACACAATTCTGTTTGATCTCAGTCAGTTGATTGAAAAGAATAATCGCGGTGTTGTCAACGAGAAACGGGCTAAATTAGCCAATTGCCCGGTGTGGGTTAAGGAGCAATACACGAGTATAGCCAGCGCCCAAAAGTTTGAGGAGCAATTTGGGCCGCTTGTTGCTGAAGCTAAGTTAAGGAAGTTCCAGCCCTTTGTTGACCCGGCTCAAGCTAGCAATCCCGCTGCGAAAACAGCCGTTGCTGGTGTGGTCAACGATGGTTCCTTGGGTGAAGCCCTTAACAATAAACTGAAGCGCAGCACGATTAGTGTTGAATTTGAAGGGAATTTTAATCAAACCCAAAATATTTTCCGCACGATCGAGCGATTGCAGCCCCTCTTGATTATTCGTGAGTTGAACGTCAAGCGGGGTCGGGGTGGCCAAGAACCTCGCGTCAATCGCTTGTATGAGGTTACCCCCGGAGACGGCACGATTAAGTCCGCTGACCAAATTCGGTTCTTAACCAATTGTCAGCCAGACTCTTTGGTGACGACTTCCTTCAAGATGGATGCGCTGATTCCGCTCACCTCCGACGAGGCGAAGAAATTAGCCCCCAGTCCGAGCCCGAGTCCTGCCGCGAAATAGGACTGTAGGCCAAGGCTTGAACTTACCAAGCTTTGGTCTGAGTTAACTTGAGTTGACTTTATTCTGACTAGACCTTGATTAGACGATCGCGATCTTTCCTAAGGCGCGACCGCTTCACAACCCTTTTCCATCAGAGGAGTGTACTGTGAGACAGTTTCGAGAAATCAGTGGAGCACTGGCTGCAACGGTCGCGCTAGTCGCAGTGGCTCATCCTGCTGTTGCAGCTTCCACCCAAGTGACCGACGTCCAAGTCAGTCCCAGTCAAACGGGATTTGATGTCATCCTGAAAACCCAATCTGAAGGCGGTAAAGCGCCACAAGTCTTTAATACCAACCGAGGAAATACTTGGACGGGATTTATTTTTAATGCTCAGTTGGCAAAAAATCAGCCTCTGCGGCAGGATAATCCGGCTCCTGGCATCGCTTCGGTGATGGTGTCTCCGGTGAACAATGGCGTTCAGGTAACGGTGGTGGGTCAAAACGGCACCCCGACGGGTCAAATTACCCGAAAAGATGGCGAGAGTGTGGTGTTTAGTGTGAATGGTAAGCCGGGGGATACCCGTGTGGCCCAAGCGACTCCAGCACCCAGTGCCGCCCCAACTCCGGCACCGTCGATCGCGCCCTTCGTGCCTAATCCCACCGCACCCCGAACGGCTCCCATTGCGCCGGTCACTCCGGTGCCTCCCCTGCTACCTAAGGCCTCTCCACCTCCGGTGGGTGATATGGCCGTGGCACAGATTGATACTAGCCCCAGCTATATCGATCTAGGTACCAGTGAGCGGATTCCCCGATTAGTGCTCCGGGATGCCCCCGTGCGGGAAGTGTTGTCCCTCTTGGCACGGGCTGCTGGGATGAACCTAGCCTTTGCGGAAACGCCTGGATCAGGCCCTGGGGCGTCAGTCCCCGGTGCGCCCGGTGGGGGTTCTAGCTCCGGTGGGCCAACGGTATCCCTGGACATTGAAAATGAATCTGTGCAGGATGTTTTCAATTACGTGCTGAGAATTGCCTGTGTTGCCCCGTCTGGATCCTCTGGCGGTGCACCCGGTGCAGGGGCTCAGTGTGCCGGCCTAGAAGCCAATCGAGTGGGTCGCACGGTGTTTGTGGGGCCTCGGCTACCGGATGATGCGCGGAATGTAATTTCCCGCACGATTCGGCTGAATCAGACTACAACGGAAAATGCCTCTAACTTCTTGACGACCCAAGGGGCAGAAACGCAGTTGCCGATCACCCAGGTGCAAGTGCAAACCGTTGGGGAAGGAGCAGCCGCGAGAACGATCGAAACTCGGACGCCTACGATTTTGGCATTGCGAGCCAATGAAGGGGTTGGCCCGCTGATTCTGCGGGGGCTTTCAGTATCGGGTGATAATCGGTTGAATAGCATTACGCTAACCGGCTCCCCCCGTAAGGTGGCGATCGCGACAGCCTTGTTGACCCAGTTAGATGCCCGTAAGCGTCAAGCTTCCGTCAGCGTCAAAATTATTGATGTGAATCTCCTAGGCATTAACCGCGCAGGAACCAGTTTCTCGTTCAATATCAATGACACTAATGTTGTGAACTCCGGTGGTAAGTAGGAGGGGTAAATTAAATGTAAGATAGAAGGAACTTTTTTCTCTTTAAAATGCCAGCCCCTCTCCGTATCATTCTTAGCCCAGAAGACGATGAAATGTTGAGCGAATTGA
>NZ_JBLZFX010000131.1:0-13520 GCF_050753345.1 Alkalinema pantanalense CENA528
TCAAACTATCGGGAGCGCAGTGGAACCAAGACAATGTCCCTCAGGTGCTTAAACACCGCTCTGCATATCTCAATGGGCAATTCTCATCGTGAGTCTTACAAAACTGGGATGCACCCAATGCCAAGTTTACCCAATATCGCAACCCCTTCACCGGAGTCAGCTTCAGCGGCAATCGCCTCACCTATGCACCTGACTATACGTTGAATTTGGGAGTGCAGTACCGCAACAGTGGCTTTTTTGGTAGGGTTAATTTGCAAGGACTGGGCACCTACTTTTTCGATGATGCCAACACCATTAAGCAATCGCCGTTTGCCTTAATCAATGCTCGGATTGGGTACGAATGGAAAAACGCGGGAATTTACTTCTACGTTGATAATCTCTTCAACCAGGAATATGTCACGGCGGCGTTTCGTCCCCCTGAAACGTTGGCATCCTTTGGAGATATTCGAACCTTTGGCTTTCAAGTGCGAGCGAAGTTCTAAAGTTCAATCCCTCTGATTAGACGGAAGCAACCCTGTTATTCAACCCTGTACCTATGAAATCGACCATTCAATCCTCTCTAATTGCCCTCATTTCGCTCCTTGCAAGCTTCTCAGGAGAGATCGTCCAACCTGCAACGGCAGCAGAAACCCAGCCTGTAACCATCCGGTTTACAGCTAAAGTAAGCCGCGAACCGTTTTCCTGTAAAACGACTTATCAGTTGGGCAAGCCTACTGTCCCTCAGGTTGTTTCTGACTTCCGGTTTTATGTTTCAGACGTGGCACTGCTTGATGCGAATGGAAGAGTAGTTCCCATCACCCTGGAACAGGACGGCAAGTGGCAATACCAGAACGTTGCGCTGCTTGATTTTGAGGACAAAACCGGAGCCTGCGCTAATGGAACGGTGGAAACGCGCGATCGCATCATTGGCAATGTCCCAAAAGGCAAGTACACCGGATTAAAATTCACCCTAGGAGTCCCTGCCAACCTCAACCATGAGGATTCTGCCCTGGCTCCATCACCTCTCAATTTAACCGGGTTGTGGTGGAACTGGCAGTTCGGCTATAAATTCGCCCGCATTGATTTGCAAAGCCCATCCATGGCTCAATCTACGCCTAAGCAGAAGCATGAGGGGCATGGAGGTGAAGCATCCAGTGGCTTTCCAATTCATTTAGGGAGTGCTGGATGTCAAGCAGAAACGGGCAGTGAGAAACCCACTCGTTGTATCTATGTTAATCGCCCAACCATTATTTTTACCCGCTTCAATTCGTCAGAAAACGTTGTTGTCGCCGATCTGGTGCAATTGGTCGCAACTTCTAATTTGAACCAAAATCAATCCAAAACAGCTCCAGGATGTATGTCTGAACCCAATGATAAGGACTGTATAGGCATCATGACGAGTCTTGGATTATCGTTTATGGGTAAACCTGCGGCAACGCAAACGTTCTTTCGGGTTGAGTAATGGCGTTGAAAGGAAAGCGAAAATTTGCATGGATGATTGCGCTGACGCTATCGTTCCTGTTGGCGATCGGGCTAAGTAAAGCATTGGCTGCGTCCAGTCCGTCATCAACGTATGAATGGAATCTGCCTGCTAATTTGCCCAAGCCGATCGTGCCTGCTGATAACCCAATCACGCCTGAGAAGGTAGAACTCGGTCGGCATCTGTTTTACGAGAAGCGGCTTTCAATCACCGGAAAATACTCCTGTGCATCCTGTCATGAGCAAAAACGCGCCTTTACCGATGGCAAACCTGTCGGGATTGGCGCAACTGGAGAAAAGCATCCCCGCAATTCCATGAGTCTGGCGAACATTGCCTACAACTCTGTGTTAACTTGGGCAAACCCTCTGATGACACGGTTAGAAACTCAAGCACTCGTTCCGATGTTCGGTGAACATCCCGTCGAACTAGGCATGGTTGGCAGAGAAGACCAGATCCTTTCGATGCTAAACCAGGATTTAACTTACCAAAAACTGTTTGCGGCAGCATTTGGTAATAATAAGAGGGAGATTAATCTCAGCAATCTTACAAAAGCATTAGCATCGTTTGAGCGCAGCCTGATTTCGTTTAACTCGCCCTACGATCGCTATCGGTTTAGTGGTGACAAAAATGCCATTTCGGCATCAGCAAAACGAGGAGAGAAGCTATTCCACAGCGAACGATTAGAATGCTTTCACTGCCACGGTGGTTTTAATTTCTCAGATTCAGTTAAGCACGAGCGGTTAGCCTTTACTGAAATTGCTTTTCACAATACTGGACTCTACAACATTGATGACAACGGTGCTTTCCCACCTAATAACACTGGGGTATACGAAATTACCCAAAAACCAACTGATATGGGACGATTCAAGGCACCCACGCTACGAAATATTGCTTTGACGGCTCCTTACATGCACGATGGCAGCATTGCCACGTTAGAGGAGGTGATTGATCATTACCGTGTGGGTGGACGTACCATTCATGCTGGAGAATACGCTGGAATCGGTAGTAAGAATCCCTTCAAAAGTCACTTCATTTCTGGATTTGAAATCACTTCAACTGAGAAACAAGACCTACTGGCATTTCTGCACAGTTTGACTGATGAAGTATTCATCCACAATTCGGCTTTGAGCAATCCCAACGAAAATTAGTTAGGGTGTGCTTTGAAGCATCGCCTAAGTGATGACAGGGGGCGCATCTCACTTGTGCAACCCTCACCCTAAATCCCTCTCCCAGTGCGGGAGAGGGACTTTGAATTTTGAATCTGGCTCCCCTTCTCCTATTTTGGGAGAAGGGGTTGGGGGATGAGGGCAAATTTGCAAAACTGGGATGCACTCGATGACAGGTTCTTGGGATTGCTGAACTTGTTTAATCAGATTCACAGTACGTTGGTAAGCGACAGTTTTACCTTGAATTTGAAAGAATTGGGCTGCCTGCTGCAAATCGTTGAGGGCTTGTTGTGCATCATCTAAGTTATAGTGGGCAACTCCGCTGAAGCTGGTGTTAAGGGACACACCTGAAGCCCAACGGGAGTTTGTAGAATTGCAGCTTCAATGTCAAATACTTGCCGCAAGTTTTCCGGGGTTAAGGTGTCAACGGGAGTGCCGATAGCCCACAAACAACCATGACGCAATAATGCCAGTCGGTCGCTATAGCGGGCAGCCAGATTTATATCGTGCAATACCGTAATAATTGTCAGGTTCTGTTCTCGATTCAACCGCCGCAACAATTCCAGCAACTCTAATTGATAGTGAATATCCAAGTACGTCGTCGGTTCATCTAACAACAACACTTTTGGTGCCTGAGCCAGTGCTAGCGCTAGAAATGCCCGTTGCCTCTCTCCACCTGACAGTTGCTCTACCGGGCGATCGCCAAATTGTTGCACCTGCACTTGTGCCATGGCGGTTTCCACCCGGTCACAGTCATCTGCGTTCAATTCCCACTGCCACCAGGGTTGGTAGGGGGTACGTCCCAAACTCACCAGTTGGCGCACCGTTAAACCCGCTGGAGCGGTCGATTGCTGCGGCAACCAGGCTAGCGTTTGCGCCACAATTTGAGCCGGGAGACTGTGAATCGCCTTGCCATCCAGCCATACCACTCCCTGTTGCGGTATTAACAGGCGGTTTAACAACTTCAGCAGTGTAGACTTACCCGATCCATTTGCACCTATCAGACTGAGCCACTCACCCGGTTGCAGCGTTAGATGCAGATCGTGGATCACAGGATGATCCCGATAACCGCCAGTGAGGTGTTCTGTGTGGAGAAACATACAACAAGAGAAAGGGTTAGGAAAATTGATTAACGTCTGATTTGGTTACGGAGAATCACCCAGATCAAAATAGGCGTGCCAATCAAAGCAGTGACCGAGTTGAGCGGCAACACGGACGATCGCACCAGAACTTGCGACAGTAAATCTGCCACTAATGCTAGCCCAGCCCCAACGATCGTTGCACTGGGTAGAAGCCATCGGACATCACTCGTTTGCAGCACACCTCGACAGAGATGAGGCACTGCAACACCTAGAAACGCGATGGGTCCGCAAAACGCAGTCACGACTCCTGCCAGAATAGATGAACTAAGTAAAACTAGAAACCGGAGTCGATTCAGGCTGACTCCCAGCGATCGAGCTTGAGTGTCGCCAAGCAGCACTACATTCAAGGCAGTGGTTGTAATAAACGCGATCGTGCTGCCAATCACAACTCCACTCGCCATCAGGGGAAGTTGCGTCCAGGTGACACCGCCAAAGCTGCCAAACGTCCAAATGACAAACTGCTGTACCTGTTGGGCAGAACTCAGTTGCAGCAAAATATTGACAACCGCTCCTGTGGCATAGCCGAACATCAATCCCAATACGAGGAGAGCGATCGCGCTTTGCACCAGACGGGCAACCACAATCACCACCAGTGCCACACTGGCGGCTCCCAGGCAGGCAGCGGTGATGATGCCCATGTCACCATAGAAAAGACCCAGTTGTTGGGATGCCAGCACAACGATCGCCACGCCCAAACTGGCACCGGAACTAATCCCCAGTACAAACGGACCCGCTAAGGGATTGCGAAACAGCGTTTGCAATTGTAAGCCACTGATCGCTAAAGCAGACCCCGCCAGCATTGCCGTGAGAGCGCGGGGCAACCGAAATTGCCAGATGATATTGCGCCATCCGGGTTTGGTGGGGGTGCCGCCCAAGAGCGTGGTCAGAACATCGGGGAGGGGAATGGAGACTGAGCCAATCGCTAAACTGAACGCAAAGAGCAACGCCACTCCAGCCAGTAAAACTCCCAGCCAGACGGTACGGGGTGAGGGACGATGCCATTTCATTGGGGGAGTTGCCGATAGTAAACCAATTGATGGTCAGGCACCAACTCAGGATGAAAGATTTTCACCAGATCTGCCAGGATAATGTCTGGGTTGGCAATGCCACTTTGCCAATAATCATTCCCGCCCTGAGCATTTACCTTTGCCGTAGGACTGAACACTTGGTTGGTTTGCAATGCAGCAAAACCCTGATAGCGCGGATCGGCAGCTATCAAATCGGAGCGCGTTTTCAGACTGTGGGCGTTAACAATCCAATATTGGGCCTGTGCCGCACGATCGTAAACTTGCTCAAAGGTAAGTTGCAAACTGCCAGAGCTGCGATCGTCAGACCAAAGGTAATTTGTCCCCGCATCCGCCAGGAACTTTGCGACATAGCTATCGCCCCCCGGTGCGTACCAGGTGCCTTTGCGATCGAAGCCAGAAAACACAGTGGGTCGGCGTTTGACTGTTTTCGTTTTCGCCGCGATCGCTTGGTAGCGTTGCCGAATTTCCCCAAAACTCTTTTCTGCTTCCGCTTCCCGATTGAAAAAGAGGGCTAAGAATTTCATCCACTCCACCTGCCCTAGGGGCGTAGACTCCATATACTCAGCCACGATCGCGACTTTAATTCCCGCCTCTAATAGCTTAGGATGCGTATCCGTTTGAGGATTGCCCGTGCCATGGGTCGTGACTAAATCGGGTGCTAATTCCAAAATTTTCTCTAGTTTCAGACTCCCGGCATTCCCCACTTCCGTCAGTTGGTTCTGTTTGATTTTTTCATTCACTACGGGGGTTGTAACATCCTTAAAGTTGCTGATCCCCTTGAGGCGATCGAGGACTCCCAAACGTTGCAACGGCACAAAATGAGTTGTAGACAGAGTCACAACCGATCGCACCGGAATTTGCACAATTTGTTCAGGCTGAAATCCTTGAGGAATCGGGGCACCACATTGTACCAGGACATATTGAAACTGGGTCTTGGCATTCTTCCAAGGACGATTCACGGACACAATTTTATAGTGCTTGTGATAGTCAACGGTAAATCCTTCAGCATCTGTAACGCGCACCTTATGAGGAAAATAATCAACCTCTTTTTGGTAATTTTTGATGCACTCTGGACGAGAATCAATGCTCTCTTGAGGCGGAGAGATAGCACAGGAGTAAAGAGCGATCGCACTCCCCAAAATCAACCATCTAAGACTCCATTGCTTCATCACGACTCTTTCACTGCTGGATACAAATGAGATTTGATTTTATGTCCCTCACAGAGATGCTCACGCACAATATTCTGAGCTATATCAGGTGTGACACGGGTATACCAGGTTTTGTCACCCGAATAGAAAACAACCGGACCTAATTTGCAGACCTCTAAACAACCAGAGTGAATCACATCCACTTCTAACTCAGCCGCAGCCACAGCATCTTGCAACGCTTCATAAATCGGTTGCCAATTCAGCGAGGGATTGCATCGACTAGACCGACAAACCGAAATAAACGGGCGCTTGAGTGGGTTCGTGTCATAGGGAATCAAATCATTTCCCAAGACATAAATTTCGCGCAACTGCTCGTAGAGTTTGAGCTTCGTGCGATCGGGCTTGTTCTCTGGTAACAAATCCTCATTCTCACCTACAAATGGATTCGGCAAAAACACATTCATCATCCGTTCTCCTGCCCCATTCCAGAACTGAATGCCCCAACTGCGTGCTTGCCCCCGTGGATTAAAGCGACGATAAAGCGCCGCCCGACTCACTAATCGTTTATGCCGTAGTTCATCTGGTGTTGCAGAGTTTGGTCCGCCCTGGTTGTCTTCAATGCACAAATGCATGTGCCAACTCTCTGTTACCACAGTCAGATAACCATCATACAACCGGATAATCTTGGGTGCTTGAGTAAATTCCAACTCCAACACACTGCCATCCACTACGTGCCCTAAACCCACTTCCTGCCAATGGTCATGAAACAGGGAATGTAGTAAAGGTCCGAGTATATCAATGTGGATGGGTATCTCCTCATACTCAATCCGTCCCCCATTAGGTAAGGGTTCTTCAGTCGTGCGCTGTAGAGGTGTAACTTGACGATTAAATGTAGTCATCGTGAGTGCTCCTTAAAATTCATATCGAATCCCTCCTTGAAAAATTCGTCCTGCATCTGGAAATCCTGCGAATACTTGATAACGCTGATTGAAAATATTTTCAATCCCAAAGTTAGCGGTGAGTTGAGAAGTCACAGGTACACGCAACCGCAAATCAAAGGTCGTGTATCCGGGAAGAAACTCAGTGTTCAGGTTATCCGTTGGGTAACTGCCCAAAGAGTTCATGAGTAATCCAGCGTACCAACCAAAGCGATTTTCGTACCATAATCCCAGGTTTAATTTATCCGCTCCGGCAAAGCGTAATTCCCGCCCCTCCTCATTCGGATTGACGCTTTCGAGGATTTGCGGATCATTGAGAGTATAGCCCACCAGCGCATAAACATTTGGCACAATTTGCACGTTTAATGCTGCCTCTAGCCCTTGAGAACGGACTTTACCCAAGTTTTGAAATGTCCCCGAAATACCGTTAACAGGTGGATTGATGCGTTGAAAAGCGATTAAGTCTGAGATGGTGTTATTGTAATAAGTCAACCGCAGCAGAGCAAAATCTCCAATTTTTTGATCAATGCCAATATCGAAGCTATTGCCCCGTTCCGGCTTGAGGTCTGGGTTGCCGATGTTGGTGGGATTGGCATTAAATAAATTTGCCAGGGTGGGGGTGCGGAAGTTGCGAATGTAGTTGGCGCGCAGGGTAGTGGAGTCGCCTAACAACAGCTTGGCTCCCACAGCAGGCGAGAGGGCAGACCCGTTGGTCAGGGTACTAAAATCCTGTCGTAATCCTGCCGTGACGGTAAATTGAGGCAGAATATCGATCGCATATTGGGCAAACACCGCTCCCTGACTAATACGATCGTCGTAGTTAACTCGCACCACATCCGTAATCAGGTTTTGCGTCAGGTTTTCGACATCCGTGCTGCGGTAATCAAACCCGTAAATTAGCGTCTGGTTGGGAGCCAGTTTCCAATTGTGTTGCACTTGTACACCCAGCGATCGCTGTTGCGTTTGAAACCGTTGTTGCGTTTGGGGGGTGCGCCTTAGAACCGGAACGCCACCTACCACAGAGAGCGTATCCGCAAACGCAGTGCGATTATCAAAGCGAGTATTGAGAAAGTCTAAATACAGTCTGGCAGTGAGTAAAGAATCAGTGCCTGCTCCCAACTGTGCTTGCAACGTGACATCACTCAAGACCTGATCGGTATACTTGCGATTGTTATCCGTAAGGGAGTTGAAAAAGCCTTGCCCAAAGATGGGAAATGGGACGGGTACGCCACCAGGAACCCCTTGTTCCTTCGGTAGATAGAATGTGTTGAAGCTCAGAGTGGCGCGATCGCTCAACTTAAATTCCAGCCGTGCATTCAAATTGTTGTAGAGGGTATCACCATTCTTCTGCGTGCCTCGAAACCCCGCTTCGGGAATCGAAAAGGGGAAGTTATACTCAGCCTGAATGCGGTTATAGCTGAGGAAATAGCGCACTGGATCAACCGTGCCATCAATTTGCAAGGTTTGATCATTATAGCCATAGCTACCAAGACTACTGCTGACACGAGCGTTGAATGGCTTCTGCCCTGCCCGACGGGTGATAATGTTGATGATTCCACCGATCGCATCTGACCCATATAAAGTTGAGCCACCCCCCGGCAACACCTCGATCCGCTCAATCCCATCGGTGGTGAATTCAGATAAATCAAATCCACCTCCACCTAGATTATTCACCGGACGACCATCCAGCAGAATGAGCACCTGTCCGGTGTTAGACCCTCGGATAAACTGTCCGCTGAGGGAGTTGACCTGACTGCCGGCTGTGCCATCGCCCAAAATTCCCGGCAAAAACCGTAGGGCTTCCCGCACGGTTCTGGCTCCCCGCTGTTCCATCTCCTCCCGATTAATCACATAGGTCGGACGGGTAGAATCTCGTAACGTCGCCTCTCCCCGTCCTGGCGTAGACACAGGTTGCCGGAGAATCCGCTCGATGATGATTACTTCTTCCTCACTCTCATCGAGTTCATCCGCTTGGACTGACAGGGTTGGAGCGGGGCTAGGGACTGGACTGGACGGCTCTTGTGCTGTGATCACTGTTTCTCCAGGTTTCAGTACCATTGACGCACTAGGCATCGCCTGTCCAGGAAGTGGCAATAGCGCTAATCCTCCCACCACCCATCTCAAGGCGACAACAGGAGACCAATGACTCATCTTCATACTCCTCACACAATAGGGGTCATTATAAAATGAGAATAATAATCATTCTCATTTTGAATGTAAAGTTTTAATCTCTGGGGGTGACTCATTCAAGCCAGACCTGATGACTCACAGGACTGCTTAAACCAACTCAGGCGTAAGTAGCTAGGAGGGCTGTAGAAATCTGGTTTGGCTGGAGCGATCGCCCAATGAAGACCAATCGAGTTTGACGCGGTTCATCGGGTTGCCAGGGGCGATCGTAAAAGGTATCAAATCGATTGCCAACACCTTGAACGACTAACCGCATGGCTTTATTGGGCACGGCTACAAAGCCCTTAATCCGATAAATCTCATACTGCTGTACCAGAGATTGCAAGCGGCTAACCAACTCTGCTGGGTCAAATGTTTGGTCTAAAACGACATGAATTGAAGTAATGTCTTCATCGTGTTCATGATCTTCTTCCGTATCATGATGGCTAGGGCGAGAGTCGAGATTGTCTTCAACAGCGGCATTAAATCCCAGTAGAAGATCAGGACTAATTTCTCCTTGTTTGCAGGGCACAATTTTCACTCCGGTTGGAAGTTCTTTTTGTAACCACTGCTGAATGCGATGTTGAGTTGCTAAATCAACGCGATCGACTTTGGCTAATAACACCATATCGGCACACGCCAACTGATCTTCAAACAGTTCTTCAATCGGAGTTTCATGCTCTAGGCTATCATCGGCTTGCCGTTGGGCTTCCAGGGCATTCAAATCACCTACAAATTGACCATTCGCAAGGGCTTCACAATCTACAACAGTCACAACGCCATCAACGGTTGCTCCGGTGCGAATTTCGGGCCAGCGAAAGGCTTGTACTAAAGGCTTGGGCAGGGCTAAACCAGAGGTTTCGATCAGGATGCAGTCGAGGCGATCGCGTCGTTTCAACAACTCCTGCATCGTCGGCAAAAATTCCTCCTGCACCGTACAACACAAACAGCCATTTGCTAGTTCCAAAATATTGTTACTTGGGTCTTCATCGTCATCACAAACGCGACACGATCGCAACAACTCGCCATCAATGCCGACTTCACCAAACTCATTCACCAACACGGCAATGCGACGACCCTGATTGTTCTGCAATAAATGACGCACGAGTGTGGTTTTTCCGGCTCCTAAAAAGCCTGTAACGACGGTTACAGGAATTTTGTGCATGGTTGACTCCTAAGTGATTTTAAGGTTGGTTCGGCAATGGCGGCAGAACTGCATGAATGTTCTGTTTGACGGTCGCAGGGCGGTCTTTGTAGGGAACTTTGCCATCTGAAGCAGTGATATATTGACGGCTAAATTCCAGCAGATCTGGGACTGAATTGGAGGGGGAGAGTTGGCTCAGAATAAAGGTGAGCTTGTTGGGAGCTATGAATGCTGTCACACAGGCGCGATCGCACGCTCCCATACAGCGAACAGGTTGAAGACGGATGCACGCTTCGCTACTGGTTTCCAACCCACCCTGGAGTTGATTGAACAGGAATTGTCCCTCAACTTCTAGATGCAACATCAGCCACCTTTGCTCAGGTAGCCTCGCTAAACGTTAATCGCGCGTTCAACTCAAATCGTTAGCTCAGAACGCTGCAATCTTAAAATTCCAACAAAAAGCCGATCGCGCAGCGTCTCGTAGAGAATCGCAAAAACTTGAAGTTTTCATCATCCGTACCTCGCAGATGTTTATGTAACGGGTTTACGAATCGGCGGGCATTCTGACTCAGAGAATTGCACTTCTCCTTACAGCTGCGGGACAGCGGCAGATTCGCACTGCACTTTCCCCCTTACGTCTGATGGCTGCTCCCCACCAGAACCGAATGAATTCCCAAAAATAGTAACACAATAAGGTTGTGATGACACATTCTGAATTTTAGGTTTAGCTAAACCAGCGAACTGCTCATGGCAGTGTGCCTCAGTACCACATAGGAAGTAGATCAACCACAGGGTTGGTATCGCTTGCGAAGAATTGCTTCAGTTTTTCACCCACTTCCTATACAATGAGAATGATTATCATTGTATAGACAACTTACTGCTAGAACAGTATGTCGCTTGTTCCCCAACCCTTGCTTGCCTCCCTTGAGCGCATTGTCCAGCGGTTCCAACAGATTTCGGAACCGAAGCGGCGCTATAAGTACTTGCTTTGCTTTGCTAAGCGCCTGCCTCCATTTTCTGATGAGCAAAAGGTGGCAGCCCATCGGGTACCTGGTTGTGTATCTCAAGTGTATGTGACTGCCAGTTTGGAGCAGGGCAAGATGATCTTTCAGGGCGACTCCGACTCTCACCTAACCAAGGGATTATTGGGGCTGTTGGTTGAAGGATTGAACGGATTGGCCCCCGCAGAAATTATCCAGTTAAAACCTAATTTTATTCAGCCAACCGGTTCGGATGTCAGCCTGACTCCGTCTCGTGTCAATGGTTTTTACAATATTTTTCAAATCGTGCAACAGAAAGCGCTAGTTTATCATCTGGTTACGACTTACTTGCCAACTTAAGGAGTCATTATGTCTAATCCGGTCATGCAGGTTTGTCCAGAATCAGTGAATATCCCTGAGCGTGTCATGCCCGTTACCATCGTCATAGGCTTGTTAGACATCGGCGAAACCATGCTACTCAATCATATTCTAAACGATTGTCACGGGTTAAAAATTTCCGTGATGGTGAATGAGTTTGGAGACATTCATATTGATTCACAACTGTTAGTTTCCGTGGATAGAAATATGCTGCAACTGAGCAATGACTGTATTGGTTGCACCATCAATCAAAGTTTGGTTGATACTGTGTATGACATGGTTGATCGCCATGACTCAGTTGATTATATTTTGGTTGAAACGACTGGCATTGCTGACCCCTTGCCGATCATGTTGAGCTTTGTCAGTACAGAGTTGTGGGATGTCACGCGGCTAGCTTCATTGCTGACAGTTGTGGATGCTGAATCCTTTACCTTCACTCATTCCACTGATATTTACCGTGCAAAGGAATTATCTGGTTCCAGGGCCGCCCATTGCGCCATGCTTTGCAACTAAGCGGAAAACGGTACGATATCAAGAGCGTTCAACCGTAGTCACCCAAGCGTAATCAGCTAGTGTTCATCAGGCGAAACTTAAATGCTGAATTAATCAAAGCACAGTTGATTGAATGTATTGCGATTTAATTTGAGGAATTGGATATGACCAACACAACAACTCTTTCCACTCCCAGCACCCTGGATATTCCCAAACGAGGAATGCCCGTCACGATTATCACGGGATTTCTCGGCAGTGGTAAAACCACATTACTCAACCACATTTTGAACAATCGCCAGGATTTAAAAGTTGCGATCTTGGTGAATGAATTTGGCGATATCAATATTGACAGTCAGTTACTCGTGTCGATGGATGAGGATATGGTGGAGCTGAGTAATGGTTGCATTTGCTGCACCATTAATGATGGACTGGTGGATGCAGTGTATAACGTGCTGGAGCGGAACGATCGGGTCGATTACATGGTGATCGAAACGACAGGTGTTGCCGATCCACTGCCGATTATTTTGACCTTTCTGGGCACAGAATTGCGTGACCTGACCCGGTTAGATTCGATCGTCACCGTCGTCGATTCTGAGACTTTTACGCCGGATCATTTCGACAGCGAAGCGGCATTCAAGCAGATTGCCTACGGGGATGTCACGATCTTGAATAAGACTGATTTGGCAGATCCAGACCAAATCCAGAACCTGGAAGCTTATATTCATACGGTCAAAGAAGGTGCCAGAATCCTGCACAGTCAGCATGGAAAAGTGCCGCTGCCACTGCTTTTAGATGTGGGCTATAACAACCCAGAAGCCTATACCGATCTCGTGCAGGAAGAGATTCACCAAACTCAACTCGATCAAGATGATCCAGCCCATCATGACCATCATCATGACCATCATGACCATGAGCATCATCACCATCACTCTGCTCACTTAGATAACGATGGGTTTGTGTCCATTTCCTTTGAGAGCGATCGCCCCTTTGACGTGAACAAGTTTGAAACCTTCCTGCAAGAACGGTTGCCCCAGGAGGTGTTTCGAGGCAAAGGAATTTTGTGGTTCAAAGAAAGCGACTTACGCAATGTCTTTCAACTGAGTGGTCCTCGGTTTGACCTGCAAGGAGAAGCATGGCGGACTCCGCCGAAAACCCAGATGGTTTTGATCGGGCGCAATCTAAATGCAGATGAACTGCAACAACAGTTAACCGCCTGTCTTGCCTGATCCCCAGTCTTTCATCAGTGCAGTTGTCTGCTGGAGGGAGGGGTATTGCGTGCCTTACCCCTCATCCTTACGACTGATGTCCCTAACCCAATTGCACCCATGACACTATCCTTATGGGGAATGGGGAATGGGGAATGGGGAATGGGGTTAAATACCTTGATTCCTGCAACTCCCTACTCCCCACCCCCTACTCCCAGGGTAAGCGCATCTTAAAGAGTAGCTCTGTATACAGACGATTTGCATAGACTGTGAG
>NZ_JBLZFX010000132.1:0-13241 GCF_050753345.1 Alkalinema pantanalense CENA528
CGTCACCCCGGTCAACTCAAGCGGCGTCTGTTATCTCAATTGCGAAAGTTGCAGAAGTTGCCTGCTCGCGTCAAAAACTATTTCAAGCATCCATCGATTGCTTATGCTGCATTGTAGAATTCACTCTATTTAATTGCCGAGGTAATAGTTCTTTGCATAAAGAACACCAGGCATCAACTGAACCAGTTTCAGATTGGTTTAAGTATGTTAGTATCTTTTCTTTGGGTGATGAATCTAGAATTTTTCGTGTGTCTTTAGGTAGCAATATTTCCTGTGATCTAATGTACTCTAATTTTGCTTGTTTAGCTTTAGGAGAGTTTAACAAGATTGGTTCTAGCTCTGCGGCAAATTCGGCTTTTAAAGCAGGGTTAATCTGACTAGCAGTAATAACAGCATCTACTTGATCTACATTATGCCAGTCGAGCTTCCAGCGGATCAATTTGGAATAAGTTCTTTGAATGTGATCAAATATCGATGTTTGTAGCTTTTCAATTAACCAAAAAAAATCTTGTTTTAAGGGTGTTAATTGACTAGATTCACTATAGCCAGACAACCACAAAGGGCTCGTCTCTGATTCTGGAATAATTGAGATAACTGCATCCAATAATTGACGCCGTTTGAATTCGTCGTCTTCTAGAAGTTTCTTAAAAGATATTTTATTAGAATCTAAAAACTTGTCATAATCAGTTAACTTTAACAGAGCTAATTGAGCAAATTCTGAGAGAACTTGCTGATTGTCCAAATATTTCCATGCTTTCAATATGATGGCATCTGAGAGACTATTAAATGGATAATTTAAATCACGCCTTGCTGGCTGTTGCTTGAGCCAACTTAAAGCTATAGGTAAATCATCTTCTTTAAGCTGTTGACCGAGGTCATGAGCTATAAAATCTTGATAACATCCACCTGTATATGTGGCTTTAGGCTGTGTCAGACAATTCAAGACTTCTTTTGTTGTTATATGAGTTGGATAGACTGCTTTTAAAGCGTATCCCTTCAACTCATCCTCAATATCATCTTTACTTCCAAACACCAAAGGTTTTAATAATTTCTTGTTTTTTTCATCGCCAATACATGCCACAGCGCTTGCGGCGCGTACTCTAATCCAATAATGTTGTTTTGTATCTCGTGCAACATCTACTAAATCTAATTGTAAAACTTGTACATTGCAATTTTCTGCGATATCAATAGCAACATATCGGGAATGAGTACTTCTTGCTGAATCTATGATGTAAGGCGCTAGTTGGCTTGATAGTCCTGAGTGCGTGAGCATTTTATAAACCCTAGAGCTATAGCGATACACCAATTTGTCTTGATCGTGTAAATGGAGTAAGGATTCTACTAAGGATGCTTTAGTGGCTTCATCAATAGTTGCTAAATCGCGTTGTAAGAGCACATCTGGATCTGTTTCTATGATCTTGCGAAACACATCAGATCTCATGCTAGCTAACCAAGCTGTTGTTTCCTGTAGTTGAGGAATAACTCTGCCATCAGTATGAATAATTAAATTCAAGATTTGTGGGAGATTGAAATCATGCTGTTTCAAATACCAAGCGGCGAGAAATTCTGCATAGGTTTGATGTACCCATCCCATCCGCTCTGAACCACGGGATGAGAATAAACCAGTATCTAAAACTTCCTCAATGGCTTCTTTAGTAATTTGAAATACTCTTTCATTTGATTTTTCATAACCAAAACATAATCTTTGAAGAAGGATATCTTCAGCGGGTACATTTCCCTGGTCAATACCAGTCCATATAGCAAATCGGTTACTGAATATTGTGACAGCGGCAACTCGAGCTGCCACAATCAGACGTTGATCGCTGTCGAAATTGCCTGTGTAGTTTGAGGCACGACGGCTTGGACTTACTTCCTCACAAAGGAGTTTGCATCCCTCGAGATAAAGTTCATGGAGTTTCTGTTCCGGAGGAAATTGACCGTTATGACGACGATATGTATTTAGCAAAAACCTTAGAGTAATTGGTTTAATTGCCAGCGGTATAATGTCCTTCTGCTTAATCTCCTTGAGGAAATCATCAGAAGAAAAACCTTCAACTTTCGCCGCTTCAATAACATCTGTACGTCGAAGTGGAGCTAATTCATAAATTGCAAAATTAGTTTCTTTCCAAAGATTTTTCAATTCCTCCTCTAAAATGGTTGGAAATACAAATGTTCGACATGCTAAACGAAGGTACAAACGATTGATATGATTTCGATATTTTGTTTTTTTTAACTCGTCAATTAAACCTGTTGCGAGAGTGGGAATGCTCAAGAGCCCTTCATCAAGGCTATCTAGAAACAAATAGAGGCGATAACTATTTCTTAGCCAATCAGTAAAGGTTTTATCTTTAAATAGAGCTTCATTTAAATTGCAACAAGATCGAAGATTGAGTTCTAAAACTTGACTGGAATCGAAAATTCTTTGTTCTGTGACAGCTTTGAAAGTCTCTAGTTCTTGAGATTTGCCAATACCTGGTTCTCCTAACAAAACCAAGCATGGAATATTGTCGATCTCCTCAATACTCACTAGATCTGGATTATATGCTTTGCCCCATTTTGTATCTGGGTCATATAAATATCCATCATCAGCCAGGTTTATGCTACCTGAGCGAGGACACCAAAAACGTTTCCATGGATACTTTGGTTTCGTCATGCTAAATGACTAGTTAGGGCAGAGTATGACGTTAGAGTTCATTTTAGCGCTTGTGTCTATTAGGTGTATTCGATCACTACATCTATACTGAGCATTCTCTCTATCAGGTTTGTTCAAGATTCAGAGAGCAGTGATACTAATCCCACCAATCGCGGGTTCCCGGTTGGCTTAAATCCACCGCCTCCCGATCGGGGCACTGATCAACCCCCTCCGGCACCCCATAGGGATGCATCCCACACACCAGCAAATTCCCCCCATACACCTGCCCGTGGAAATGCTTGCACCCCTGACACACCGGATGCAAATCCTCCCGCAAATCAAACTGAATCAACCCCTCCCCCACCGTTGCCTCATCCGACCCCGGCGGCTCTAACAAATCCGAGATCGACAGCCCAAACAACGGATTCAAAATCCCATTTAAAAACGGCTCCAACTCCGTATCCAGAACCGCCTCCACCTGCCCCTTCACCTGCGACTGCAACTGACTCACCGCATCCTCCGACAGATCCAGCAGTTCATCCACCGTCTCCGCCACCTCCTGGGACACCTCCAGCACCAACTCCGTCACCTGCTCCGTAATCCCCTCGATCGCCGCCGCCAAATCCCGTTGCCAGTCACTCATATCCCTACCCTTCGATCGGAATGACCCATTAACATTCAAACCCTCGCCCCCCCGCAGCAGCCCAGGCAAACCTCACCACCCAGACCCAGCCACCGAAGAACTTGGACAGATCATAGCGTTTTCCTCCCAGAAGCGTGAACCCAGCGATCCCTTCCCCCAGAACCCTGCATTCCCGGTTCACTTTGAGGGGATACTAGAAAAGGTTCACTGCAACCTCAGTAGATCAAAAATTTTGGCTCGGTTCCCCCTTTTTTAAGGGGGGCTAGGGGGGATCCCAACCCACTATTCGACCTACTGACCCTCACTGACCTTGACGTAATTGGCGCGATCGCAGACAAACTCCATGAAATCCTACCTAGCGGCTGCAATTCAAATGACCAGTGTGCCCGATTTGAAAAAAAATCTGGCCCAAGCTGAAGAACTTATCGACCTCGCAGTGCGACGCGGCGCAGAACTCATTGGCCTCCCCGAAAACTTTTCCTTCCTCGGAGACGAAGACGCCAAAATCGCCCAAGCCGAAGCGATCGCCACCGAAAGCGAAAAATTCCTCAAAACCATGGCGCAGCGCTACCAGGTCACCATCCTTGGCGGTGGCTACCCCGTCTCCGCAGGCGACGGCAAAGTCTACAACACCGCCCTCCTCGTCGATATCGACGGCCAAGAAGTCGCCCACTACCAAAAAGCCCACCTCTTCGACGTCAACGTCCCCGACGGCAACACCTACCTCGAATCCGCCACCGTCGTCCCCGGCACCAAACTGCCCGACCTCTACGCCTCCAAAGACCTTGGCAACATCGGCCTCTCCATCTGCTACGACGTTCGCTTCCCAGAACTCTTCCGCCACCTCTCCCAAGCAGGCGCAGACGTCGTTTTCGTCCCCGCCGCCTTCACCGCCTACACCGGAAAAGACCACTGGCAAGTCCTGCTGCAAGCCCGCGCGATCGAAAACACCTGCTACATCATCGCCCCCGCCCAAACCGGCTGGCACAACAGCATCCGCCAATCCCACGGCCACGCCCTCATCATCGACCCCTGGGGTACCGTCCTCTCCGACGCAGGCACCGAACCCGGCTTCGCGATCGCGGAAATTAACCCCACCCGCATCCAGCAAGTCCGCCGACAAATGCCCTCCCTACAACACCGCGTCTTCGTTTAAGTCGTTCGATCCCCCTAAATCCCCCTTATTAAGGGGGACTTTGAAGATATTTGGCTAATTCCCCCTATTCCGGTTCTCCTCTTATTTCCAGTTCTCCTCTTTTTAAGGGGGGTTAGGGGGGATCTTAAAGGGAGCCAGGGGGGATCTTGAAGGGGCCAGGGGGGATCTGCCACCCCAAAATTTGTCCCCACCCAAAAATTTGTTCATACTAGGGTGTTCAGACTCGGTTGTGTGACCATTGTGTGATCATGCCAACAGCAAGTCCTTTATTGAATCTCCTTAGTCAACCCTCACTGGGTTTTGCGCAAGACTGGTTACCCTCGTCCCTGCTGGCCGCCGTGCAATCCGCGGCCCCAGCCCTCGCGGAAACCGTGACTGAATCTGTATCTGCGGATCCTTCCTTAGTTCTGGCCGCCGTATTACTGAGCTTAGTGGTCATCTACCTAGCCAGTAAACTCGGAGGCGAAATCTGCGATCGCATTAACCTGCCCCCCGTCCTCGGCGAATTGGTCGCTGGGGTGCTCGTCGGGGTTTCTGCCCTGCACCTCTTGATTTTTCCCGGCCAAGGCATCGACGCCAGCACCTCGCTGATCATGCAATTTCTCCAAGGCTCCACCGCCATGAGCCTGCCGGAACTGCAAGCCACCTTCGAAGCCCAAAGTGAAGTGATTTCCGTCCTGTCCGAACTGGGCGTCGTCATTCTGCTGTTTGAGATTGGCCTAGAATCCAACCTCAAGGAACTGCTGAAGGTCGGTGTACAAGCCACGATCGTTGCAGTGGTGGGCGTCGTCGTTCCCTTTGGCCTCGGCACCGCAGGCTTAATGAGCTTCTTTAGTGTCCCCGCCATTCCCGCCATCTTTGCCGGAGCCGCCCTCACCGCCACCAGCATCGGCATCACCGCCAAAGTGCTGTCCGAACTGGGGCGTCTCACCTCGCGGGAAGGTCAAATCATCGTCGGGGCCGCCGTCATGGATGATGTCCTCGGCATTATCGTCCTAGCGGTCGTTGGCGGTCTGGTCAAAACCGGGGAAATTCAGATCAGCAACGTTATTTACCTGATCGTCAGCGCCGCCGTTTTCCTGGTGGGTGGCGTCTGGGCCGGACGGCTGTTCATACCCTTCTTCCTGTCCCTCGTGGCCAACCTCAAGACCCGTGGCCAACTGCTAATCAGTTCACTGATCTTCGCCTTCACCCTGTCCTACATTGGCGCAGTCATCCAACTAGAAGCCATCCTCGGCGCGTTCATCGCGGGGTTGATTTTGGCCGAAACCGATCGCCGCAAGGAACTGGAAGAACAGGTCATCCCGATCTCCGATATGCTGGTGCCTGTCTTCTTTGTGGTTGTGGGAGCCAGAACCGATGTCAGCGTCCTCAATCCCTTTGACCCCAGCAACCGGGAAGGCTTAATTATTGCCGCCTTTCTCATCGTCGTGGCGATCGTTGGCAAGGTCGTCACGGGCTTTACCGTGTTTGGGCAACCGGGCATCAATCGGCTGGCGATCGGCGTCGGCATGATTCCCCGAGGCGAAGTGGGCCTAGTGTTTGCCGCCTATGGGGCCAGCAGTGGCGTCCTGAATGCGTCGTTGCAAGCGGCCATCATCGTCATGGTGATTTTGACCACCTTCCTGGCTCCGCCCCTGTTGCGGTTGGTGTTTGCCAGCAGCCCCACGCCAGAACTTAGTGGTCAAGCCGACTAGCAAAATCTTTATCCCAACTTTGGAAACATCAATTTCTACGATCGCGTCGCAGACCCATGAGTGCATTCGACGCGATTTTTTTGGACATTTTACTGGGACATTCTAGGCCCATGGTCTGGGGTGAACCGTCCAGAAAGCTCGATTTTGTTGGGAAAAAGGATAGCGAACTTGGATTATTAGTGACGGGCGATTCTCCAGAAATTGTGATAACGTGTACCACGGTTTTGATCCCTCGTGATACTTGCTAGGGGAGGGATACTCAGACAATCGACAATCTCTGCCATCTACTGAGTTTCGCTATTCTCCAATCTTGGTTTTCATCATTCGTCATTCGTCATTTCCCGTTTTTTCCCGTGTTGGTTTTCTCCGCAGACCTCTGCTCGAAGCACCATGAAGCGTAAGATCTCTTTCTACTTTTTGCTAGCAGTCTTCTCTTTTCTGATCTCAGCCCTTCCAGCCCAGGCGGGACGGCTTTTGCAATGGCGGTTTGATGTTCGCAGCAGCCAACTGGAGTTTACTACTGACGATGGCGTGCAGCCCCGTGCGCAATTCATTACCAACCCAGGCCGACTGGTGATCGATCTACCGGGAACGATCTTCGGTCGCAAGCAATTAATCGAACCCGTGACCGGACAGCAGGGGGTGCAGTCCCTGCGCGTGGGTCAGTTTGATCCGCAGACGGCTCGGATTGTCTTGGAATTGGCTCCTGGTTATTCGATCGACCCCACCCAGGTTCTCTTTGAAGGGGTGACGCCACGCCAATGGCGGGTGAAGTTGCCTGCGGTGAGATTTGTCGGTACCGAAGCCTCCAGTACGATTAACCTGCCGCCCACCCAAAGCAGCCCACCGACCCAGAGCAGCCCACCGACCCAGTCTCCTCTGCCCAGCATTGCCCGCACCCAAGTGCAATCGGTGCGCGTGACGGGGGATGGCTTTTACCTGCGCACCACGGGCACGCCGCCCCAACCCCAGGTCACCCGTAGCAACGATCGACGGCAAATTTATGTCGATCTGCCCGGAACCAGCTTGTCCCCCAGCCTCAGCCCCAGGGATCTGATCGTCAATCAGCGGGGCGTCAGTCGGGCGCAAGTTACGCAAGTATCCGGCAATCCCCCGATCGCGCGCTTGGTGCTGAATGTGCAACCGGATGGTGCGGATTGGCAGGCCAGCTACAGCAGTCTGGGTGGGGTCGTTGTGATTCCTAAACTGCCGGATAGCGGGTCAGTTAGCACCAACAATCCCCGCCCCCGCGATGAAGCCCAGGAACCCCGACCGACGAGCCTCGCTACGATTCAATCGGTGTCTTTAGAAGGCGATCGCATCGTCGTGCGGGCTAACCAGCGCCTGACCTACACCGGCACCTGGGATCGCCTCACCGGAGCCTATCGCATTCTGATTCCCAGCAGCCAATTCGATCGCAATGTGCGCGGGCCTCAGTTAGCGGCCAACAGTCCCGTGATGCAGATTAAACTGCGCCAAGACAACGCGCAGACTAGCTCCATTTTGGTCACTCCCGCCGCCGGGATCCAGATTGGCGAACTGAACCAGCCCACGGCCCAGAGCATTACGTTGCAACTGCGGCGCGGCTTGTCCACCGTCCCGCCCATGCCCTCCAATCCGGGCACCCAAATCCCCGTCCCACCGCCGAAGCAAGTGCCCACTCCCACCATTCCTCGGGTTCCGGCAGGACAAGTGGTCGTGGTCATTGATCCCGGCCATGGTGGCCCCGATCCCGGGGCAGTGGGAATTGGCGGTATCCAGGAAAAGGAAATCGTCTTGGATATTAGCCGTCAGGTGGCGGGCATCCTACAGCAACAGGGAGTATCGGTTGTCATGACGCGCCAAGACGATATCGACTTGGATTTGCAGCCTCGGGTTGATATTGCTGAGCAGGTTCGCGCCACGGTGTTTGTTAGCATCCACGCCAACGCCATCAGCATGAGCCGACCGGATGTCAACGGTCTGGAAACCTATTACTACGACAGTGGGCTGGGGCTGGCACAGTCGATTCACCGCAGTGTCATGGATGCCACGGGCGTGCGCGATCGCGGGGTGCGGAAGGCGCGTTTCTACGTGATTCGCAAGACGACGATGCCTTCAGTACTGGTGGAAACCGGGTTTGTCACCGGGCAGGAGGATGCTTCTCGCTTGGCCACTCCGGGCTATCGGCGGCAGATGGCAGAAGGAATTGCCCGTGGTATTCTGCTCTACATTCGAGGTGGTGGCTAGGGATGGGTTCGCCATTTTCAAGACACCATTCCCCTGATATAACTATCGGTACCGTGTGTGAGGATTGTGTGTGAGGAGCCTGAATTTAGCCTTTGACCCTGCGGCATCTCTGTTAGCCCTGGGCCACCAGAGCAGCCTGCCGATCGGGGTGTTTGATAGTGGTGTGGGGGGCTTGACGGTTTTACGGGAGATCTACCGTCAGTTGCCCCATGAGTCGGTGTTGTACTTTGGAGATACGGCGCGGCTCCCCTATGGCACCCGCAGCCGTGAGGAAATTCTCCAGTTTGTCCATGAAATTTTGAACTGGATGCTCGGTCGTGGGGTCAAGATGGTGATCATGGCCTGCAATACCAGTTCGGCGTTGGCCTTGCAGGAAGTGCGATCGCAGTACAATATCCCGATTTTGGGTGTGATCCATCCTGGTGCTCAGGCGGCTGTAAAAGCGGGGAAACGGATCGGCGTGATTGCGACCCCCGCCACGGCGAAAAGTAATGCTTACCGATCGGCCATTGTGGACGCAGATCCCGATGCGGCGGTGTGGCAGGTGGGCTGTCCGGAGTTTGTGCCGCTGATTGAATCGAACCGGGTGCAGGATCCGGAAACCTATGCGGTGGCCCAGGGCTATCTGGAACCGTTGATTCAGAACCAGATTGACACTCTGGTCTATGGCTGTACCCACTATCCCCACCTAGCGCCAGTGCTGCGCTCGATCCTGCCCAGTACGGTGCAGTTGGTTGACCCGGCAGTGCATACCGCCAAGGTCGCTGGCGAAGAACTCGATCGCTTGAACCTGCGCAACTTCCAGCCAGCCCTGCCCACGCAATTTTATGTCAGTGGCGATCCGGCTCCGTTTGTTAAACTGTCGCGCCAATGGCTGGGCTTTACGCCGACGGTGCAGCATGTTTCCCTACCGGAATTGATGGAGGCTGCCCAAGCTGCCTAGTGTTGGGCTGAGTTACTAAGTGTTGGGCTGAGTCGCCTAGGTTTTGTCGTCATTACATCACCGCGAAGCTAACAAGGGGGTGGGGAATTGCCTGCCCCCTTTAAGTTTGGCTACCAGGGATTACCCACCAACGTAAAGGCCGCCCAGTAATAGGGATGCTTGAAGCTACGATCGCCCGCTTGGCCCACATTCGGTGGCAGGGGAATCGGCTTGTCAAAGATGGGGGTATGCAAGGCCCCTTGCTGAATCCGCACATCTCCACGAATTAAGGCCATTTGGGACTGGCGCAGGGCCTCCGCCTTAATTTTGATTTGGGGCTGTTCCAATTGCCGATAAACTTCCGTCATTAAGGCTAGGGTGCCTTCATCATCCACATACCAAAGGCTGGCTAGGGCTGATTTCACCCCCGCTTGGGTGGCCAGTCCCGCAAATCCCAATTCCGCCTCATCATCGCCAACGGCCATGCGGCAGGCACTCAGCACCAACAATTCCAAAGGTGGGTCATGGAGCTTCAGATCGCGAATTTGATTGAGTTGTAATTTACGATTCCAGAATTGGATATAGGATTGCTGGGGTTGACCGGGACGAAATTCTCCGTGGGTGGCTAGATGCAAGATGCCAAAGGCGTTTTGGCTCCTTTTTTCCATCAGATTTTCGATCGTAAATTGATCATTCAAGGCCACTTGGCCGTTTTGCCATTCCTGGCTGATTAAACTTAACTCCACAGGAACGGCTGGTAATGCGGGTTGATCGGTAAACTGGGAGGCTCCCATGGCAAATAGCTTGGTGCCTTTAATGTCCCGATAGCGAGTGTCCATCAACGAGAGGCTGGGTGTCATGCCAACGCTGTAGCGTTCCACCAGAAAGCCTTTGCCGTCGTAGAGTGCTGAGAGAGGCAGCGATCGTAACCCCGCATCCATCATGAACAGGAGGTTATTAATTTCACGCTGCTGGAAATCCGCTTCCATGGGTGCTACAAACCATTGGTAAAGCTGTTGTCCGGGTTTGAGGTAACTGTTGCTATCCCGATCGGTGACAGCGGTTCTAAATGCCTTGGCAACCTGGAGAACTTCCTGACGAGTGACGTTATAGAGTACTTTGCGAATAGGATTACCCTTAGCAGTGACCGCAATGATTTCTAAGTTGTCGGTTTCCTGTTTGCCATTGCATTGTTGACCATTCCCTAAATTGGTGCAATGGCTGAGATCTGGCAGAAAACTAACGTAAACAAAGGCAGGCTTTGCCCCCGTTTCCTTCTCGATGTTTTGGGCTAAACTTTGCAGGTCATCGAGATTTTGAAAATTCGGCTTGCTAGCTTGGCCATAGTAATTTTGCACCGCTCGGCTGAAGCGGGCTTCCAGATTGCCAATACCGGGATCTAAATACATGGGTGGAGGTGTGGCATCCATGGGCCGTTGAACAAACTCCGGTGGCTTGGGTGGACGCTCTAATAGCGGTAAGGAAAAGGTGTTCGGGAGATTTAGGTTAGATCGGGAGGAATCGATCGGTAGGGAAGTTGGGGCCTTGGCGGTAATCAGTTGAATCAGATTGCTCCCTACGCCCTGGGTATAGAAATAGGGGAAAGACTGGCCTATTTCTAGCCGATTATCTAACCCGGTGGTAATTTCGCCTGCGGTGCCGTTCATGGCCGGATTGCCAATCTCAAAGGGGGTACTGACATAGCCGCCATAGTGTCGCAGGGTAATGGTTCCGGGGAGGCTGTCGGCAGCGGTGGAAATACTGGCGGTTAAGCCATTGCGATCGCCAAAGCTATCCGTTGCTCTAAAAAATCGTCCGGCGGTAATGTCTACTGTCCCGCCGTTCTGTCCCCCCTGGGTATTGATCAACCGAACCACCACATCATTAATCGGATCGAGCAGGACATTGCCTCCATTGCCGAAGTCGGAGTGGGTATCGATCGCCCCTAGGGTCATGCTGGTGCGGGCGTTGACGGTCACGTTCCCGCCAGCCACATTACCTACAGCTGTTAAATCGCCGCTGGTCACAATTCCATTGACGCTGGTTAAACGGATATTCCCCGCCGTGGCGTTAGCGCTGGTTTGAATATTTCCGGTAGCAATATCACCGGGAGCGTTCAAAATAACGTTGCCGCCGTTACCCGCGATAGGTGTAGTGGTTAATACGCCTGCTTGTGTATCGATCGTACTGCCGCTATTCAGCGTGATGTTGCCGCCGTTGGTTGTAATATTGCTCGTTGTAATTTGGCTAGCGGTCAGCGTCACGTCCCCCCCTTTGGTCACGATCGACTGTCCCAAGTTGAGGGCTTGGCCTGCCAGCATCGTAACGGATTGCAGGGGACTCGTGCTACCCAAGCTGCCTGCAAAGCTGAGACTACCGTTGGGGGCTTGGGCGGTGAAGGCCGCAGCGGATCTTGGCCCAAATAACCCATCGATCGTACTCCCAAAGGCCAGGGAACCATTCATGGCTTTCAGGGTGATCGCTGGGGGCGAAATTTGCAGCGTATCGCCGTAGGTTTGATTTTGGGTGGTGGTGACATCCCCATAGAGTTGCGTGATTCCAGCGCTATCGGTGGTGAGATTCCGCGCATTCACTGTCCCAAAGAATTTACTAGTCCCGCCTGTGTTAACGGTTAAAGTCCCGATCGCTTGAACATTGACATCAAAACTAATGTCTCCATTGTTAGTACTGGTAAGAATGAGATTGGGATTGTTAATTTGAACGGTTTCTGAATAGGTTTGGGAATTCGTTGTGGTGATATTGCCGTTAATCTCTGTGTTGCCGCTGCCTTGGGAGATTAGGCTTTCTGCCCGAATCGTGTTATTCAGTTGCGTCAGTCCACTGGTTTGCAAGACCAATTGTCCTAGGGACGTTGTTGCGCCGATCTGTTGATTAATTGTAATCGGTGCACTGCCTGCATCGATCGTTAGGCTATTGGCATCCGGCGTTTGACCTTCGATCGTGCCGTTGAAGAGAATGGGGTTGCTGTTACTGTTGAGTAAAGAGTTGCCCTGTACAACCAAATTGCTCAGCAACGTTAGGGGGGAATTGGTGATAATGCTGCCGTTTAATAGGGTAGTCGCTCCCCCCACTAAATCGAGATTGCCCAGTTGGAAATTGCCGTAAAAAGCAGTGGACTGGCGATCGTTGACTTTTAAACTAGCCAGATTGAAGTTGCCATTGAAGGTAACGGTGGCCTCGCTGGACGAGACTTCCACAAACTCTGCGCCGGAGCCGAGGTTACCGATCAAATTGACCGCATTGCTAGAAAGTGCATAACTTAGAGGAATGGGAACTTCGGTGCCGGTATCGAGGTTGATTTGGGTGGGGGCGTTGAAGCGGAGGGGATTGCCGGGGGTGGCCGCACCGGGGGCGACAGCGATCGTCGGGGCAGAGAGTGTAATCGTGCCTCCCGTGCCCGCGCCAATGTTGCCAGAAGAGAGGGCCGTGATGGCATTGGGGGTGACTGCGGCTAGTTGCAGCACATTGCCCGCATTGATGGTAATGTTGCCACCGTCGCCTGCGGTGCCTGCGGGGGTAACCGACTCGCTGCGGAATTGTCCGGGCAGGGTGATGTTATTGGTTGCCGTGACATTAATATCGCCACCACTGCCAGTATTTCCAGAAGTTAGGGTCGATCGTCGAAGCACTTCCGAACCACTGAATAATCCAGCACCCTGAACGTTCACATTATTGCCTGCTAGGGCGATGGTGCCACCGTTACCTAAACTGACCCCTGAACCATTTTCAACGGCTGCATTGCTAGCAATTTTTCCTCCAACCCCTGGATCAATCAATACATCCCCATTGCTAGCGATGATGTTAATATTCCCCCCGGAACCAGCGGAACCGGAGAACGATCGAGCACTGGAAAAGACAGAATTCCCTACAATAGTAATAGACGTGTTGGGAAATAATGGATAATGTGAAGCAGTAGCCCAGAGCCTTCTCATGCTGAATCT
>NZ_JBLZFX010000133.1:0-12962 GCF_050753345.1 Alkalinema pantanalense CENA528
GGAGTGAGTGGGTTAGGGGGTGGGGGTTTGGGTGAGGCAACGATCGAAGATTTGGCACATTTGTCGGGTCATTGCTTTGCCGCTGTAGGGCTGGAAGGCGTCCCAGTTGGTATTTAGCTCGATTTGCTGCTGGGCAAAGCTGTTGAGAATGGACTGAATGGCATCTGGGGTGGGGCTGTTGTCGAGACGATCGCTGCCTGTACGATCGGTGTTGAAGGTAATGGTTTTCCCTGCACGGCAATTTTGTAGAATATCCACAACGGAGCTATTTTCGTGGAAGACGGCCAGAATCGGCTTTTGCGCGAGAATGCAGGGATAGAGTTTGGATGCGGTATAGCTGGGGTCGTCGGAACCGATCATCAGAATGGCATCGCTATCAACTAAGAGCTGTTGCGCTTCGAAGTAGGGAATGCGGCCTGTGTGTTCGGTGACCAAATCTCCCAGCCCGTAGGATTGGGCAATGGTTTCGATCGTTTTAACCGCTAAATGGGCGGGTGCATAACTGGTGCCGACGAAATGGAGATGAATATTCTGCCAGAGTTCTGGATTGCGCCAACGGGCGGTTTGAATGCCTTCAAATAAAATTCGCAGGGCCGTTGCCATATCTTCGCCCCCACGCCCCACGTAGACCCAATGGCGTTTGCCGTCTTGAGGATCGAAAATGGTTTGTTTAATATTCAGGTTAGGCAATGCTGCAAAGTCTGCTTCAGGAGCACCAAAGGGTAGAACCGTGAATTGTTCAGGATGTAAGTGGGGATAGCGTTGTTGCAACGTATTGGGATAGCTAGGCGAAACGCTGATAATATGCCGTACCGCTTCCATGGCTTGGGGTTCGGCCCAGCGTGCTAGAAACTGCGTCATGCCATATTTCAACCAGCCACCAGGGGGGCGGGAATGGCGTTTTCGACCGGAAGTAGAATCCGTATGGTAATCACTCAGCCAGGGATCTTGAAAATCCAAGACATAGGGTACGCCAAACTTTTGCCACCAGCGTTTACCCAATAACATCACTGGGAAAATAGTGGTGGAAAAGAAAACGAGATCAAATTGCTGGGTGGACAGTAAGCGATCGCCGATTTTTTGCATTTCCGGTAAACAGCGCCAGCCGACATTGCCCAGTCCCACCAATTTGGTATAGCGCGTAGAGAGGGCATCGGAATAGACGATCGGTAAATCCTGGGGCAGCGCCTCGGCCAGTTTGGCATCCTGGGGATGGGGGACATGGTGGGGTTTGACGGCCAAGATTTGCGCTTCCCAACCAAATTCCTGTAAATAGGGCAATGCCACGCGAATGCGTTGGTGATCGGGGGCGTTAATCGGCGGGAAATGGGGGCTAACAATCAGAACGCGGCGGCGCGATCGGGCGGAGGGTTGGAAGCGGGGGAGGGAGTTGGAGACTTGCATAGAACCTGCGGAGAACTGGGAGTAATGCCAAATCAACTTGTAATTGCAACCCATCACGATCCCCTTAAATCCCCGCGCTAACGCGCCGTTGCGCTAGAAATAAGGGGGACTTTGAAACCATTTGACTCAGTTCCCCCTCAATAAGGGGGGAATTTGAATTTTCCAGTTCCCCCTTTTTTAAGGGGCGATAGGAAGGATCAGATCGGTAGCATTGACAAATCAATTGAGTCTGGCTTATACCAAATCAACTGGTAATTGCAACACATAACGATCCCCCTAAATCCCCCTTAAAAGGGGGACTTTGAAAGAATCTGCCTGAATTCCCCCTTTTTTAAGGGGGGTTAGGGGGGATCGGATCTGTCGCATTAATTAATCAATTTGGTATTAGGGTTTATTGCTCTATTCAACGATAGGCCGCCGGACGTTTGCGATCGTGTATAGGCAGATGTCCAAGATGCAATTTCACCACCCAAGCAAGACAAAATCCCCCAGAATCCGTAGATTTGGGGGCATACACTGAATCAGGAAAACTGTTATTAGAAGAAACGATCGGGGTTTAGCACAGGGCTGGCGTGGATTGTCCCTTGGCGCACAGACGACGGTAGAGGGCTTCGTAGTGATCGACAATGACGCTAGCGGCAAAGTGGCTTTCTGCCCGTTCTCGGCAATTTTGGCGCTCGATCGTATCCAGTTGTTGTACCGCCGTGATCGCTTCATCGATCGACTTCACCAGGAAGCCATCAACGCCCGGTCGCACAATTTCCGGCAGGGCACCGCGCGGGCTGGAAATGACGGGGGTTCCGCAGGCCAGCGCCTCTGCAAAGACAATGCCAAAGGGCTCATCCCATTCGATCGGCACAATCATCGCCGCTGCTTGACCCAGCAATTCATTTTTCTGCACATCGTTCACCGGGCCGACGTATTCAATGCCATCTTTATCCAAGTGGGGCGCAATTTCTGTTTGCCAGTAAGCTTCTCCCTCAGGACTGGACACGCGATTCCCGGCAATGAGTAACCGCCGTCCCGTTGCCTTTGCCACCGCGATCGCATTATGGACACCTTTGATTTGTTCCAAGCGACTCAAAAAGACCAACGGAGCATCGCTGCTGACATGGGCCTGAAATTGATAACGCTCCAGTTCAATACCATTGTGAACGCTCGTCCAAGTGCCTCCCGCCAGCCGACCCTGCCGACAAATATGTTCGCTACAGCCCGTGAAGGAGAGGTTATTACCGCCCAATTTTGCCGCCATGCCAACGGTCTTGGGGGTAGGTTGCCGCTGATAGGACATGACTTTGGGTAATGAATTCGGCAATAGGGGCAGAAGATATTGCAATCGCGAAAAGCTATGTAAAATATCCGGCTGGAACTGCTGCACCGATCGCCAAAGGGTTGTCGTATTCATCACCGTATCGGACAACGATTGGGATTGCAATCCGGGCCAAGGAAACAAGCGATCGACGGGGCAGGTGGAATCACGATGGGCAACCAAACCGACGGTATGACCCCGCTCCTGCAAACCCCGCGCAACGAAATCGATAATGCGCTCAATGCCACCATAGAGGCTAGGAGGAACGGGCAATTCAGGGTCAGCGGTGAGTAGAATTCGCATTACAGAAAACCTCGATTCAGAGAATGAATTTAATACCAAATCAATGGGTGCTTGCAGAGATTCGATCCCCCTAAATCCCCCCTTAAAAAGGGGGACTTTGAGTTTTTCGGTTCCTTTTTAGAAAAAGAAGACTTTGCAATATCTTTTTTCCGGTTCCCCCCTTTTTTAAGGGGGGGCTAGGGGGGGATCGAATCTATTGCCTCGATCTAGTCATTTCAGTGGATTGAAACTGTCGTCGATCGCGTAAATCTGATCCCCCTAAATCCCCCTTAAAAAGGGGGACTTGGAAAAATATTTTTTCCAGTTCTTCTTTAGAGAAAGGGAACTTTGAATTTTCCGGTTCCCCCCTTTTTTAAGGGGGGGCTAGGGGGGGATCTTTGAAGCGGGCTAGGGGGGATCGACTACACCAAAATGGATGACGGGGTTGGCGTTAACTGAGGGTGAGTTGGGCGTAGAGCGATCTCGGCCTGTTGCACTAATTTAGGAACCTGTGTTTCCCAGTCGATCGCGCGACCGGCTTGGATGGCAGCTTGTTTCGCGATCGCCAGTTGCTCCGGTTGCTGGGCCCAAGTGTTAATAGCTTGGGCTAGGGCGATCGGGTCATCACTGGGAATCAACTGTCCAGCCTGGGGATGGGCTTGCAGCACTTCCCGTTGGCCTGCGGTATCCGTCGCAATCACCGCCAAGCCTGCCTGGAGATACTGAAACAGTTTATTCGTCACAGTCAGATTGCGGCTGGAAATCGTGGTGGTTTCTAACGCAAGACCAATATCATGCTCGGCAATGCGCCACGGTAGAACGGAATTGGCAACGGTTTCGTGAATAAATAAGCGATCTTGCCAACCTTCAGGAACCTGGGCCATTAACCAATCGCGATACACCGCTGGACAATTGCCCCGCAGGTGAATTTGGATGGGCGTTTGGACGTGGGGAAGGGCCGCCAGCAAGGTTTCCAACCCCCGTCCCGGCCCGATCGTTTGGGAAAACCAGTGCAGGGAAGGCGTTACAAAATCCTGGCGATCGTGGGGTTGATGTTCTCGATGATTGATTGAGGCATCACTCGCATCTAGCTGAGCATCCACTGCCGAAAACAGACTGGGAAATGCATTGTAGATCGCTAACGGTGTCCGGCTTTTATAGGAATGGGCCATCGCCATCGCCATTGCCTGGGAAGGCGTCAAGCAATACTGGCAAGTTTGGGCAAGATGGGCTTCTAACGACTGAATCCAAGTGATCGGGCGTTGAGCCTTAGCAGCGGGGAGTAAGTCCTCGGAAAACCAATCTTCAAAGTCTACCCCCACGGTATAACCCTGGTCTTGCAACTGTTGCCCGACCCACAGACCCGCTTCAGAATGGACGATCGTTAAATCAGCGCCATAGGCTTTGGCAAATCGTAGCATAGCTGTTGCGCCGTAGCCTAATAGGGCAGGCCGCGTGATCTGGAACTTTTGGTAGAGCGATCGGGCAACTTTCGCTTGCAGACGAACACCCAATCGTTGTAATTTCTGGCCCCAGGTCAGTCCCCGAATATCCAGGATGGGTTGGAATTTCCAAGGGGACTGGGCCATTAATTCCCGATCGCGATCGCACAATTTCGGGTCAAACCAAATTCCCGCGACTAGAACCTCGTGACCAACTGCTGCCAGGGCTGCGGCTTCCTTTTGGGGACGGGGAGCCGTGCAGAGATGGCCACCGATTAAAATTAAGATTCGCGCCATGCCAGAGCCTCCGCTGTCGTTGCACTCGTATTTACTGTGGTACTAGCGTTTACAATCACGGCTTGACTCTTCCGTTCGATCTGCCAGCGACGGTAGCCCTGTTGATAAATCCAGTACTGAACCTGTTTCGCCAAACGCCATCCTAGCAATTTTGACAACCGCTGAAATAGAGGGCCACCCGTGGGTTTTAAATCCGATCCTCCCAGTTGTCTGACCCACTGTGCCGCCTGTTGACGTAACTCTGGAACAGCGGGATAGGTTTCGTAAATAAACCGTTGGAATTGGGTGGCGCAGACTTTACGGGTGCGGGGGCTAGTTTCTGCGGCCAACAGCCAAGTGTTGCCAGCGGCGATCGCCTGATAGGCCGATCGATAGGCCGCATCGGATTTACGATCGCTCAAACTACCGGAGATCCCCGATCGATAGTAGCTTTTTGCCGCAGCACAGAATTTGATGGCGGAACTGGCCAGAACCACGCGGGCAAAATATTCGCCATCATCATTCAACGACAACGCCTCATCCCAAGGGCCTGCCGCCTCCGCGATCGCCCTGGGCACCAACCACGCTGCCGGATGCATCATCCAATGCCCTTCCCAAGCGCAGAGCAGCCAATCGATCGGGGCGAAATCCTGCCACAGGGGTTGGGGCGTAAATTCCGCTTCTTCGGGGCTGAGGTAGAACCGTGCCCAGGCTCCGGAGGCAATGCAGGTGGGTGACTCGCCTGCTTCCACCGTGGACAGCAACAGTTGCATTTGCTGCTCGATCTTGTCGGGAGCCAACAAATCATCGGCATCCAGGAACTGAATAAATTCTCCCTGGCATTGCCGCAGGGCATAATTGCGAGCGGCAGCAGCTCCTTGATTGGGTTGGCTGTAAACTTGAACGATCTCGCTTTCAAGTTGTTTTGCAACGTTGTAGGTATTGTCCGCCGAACCATCATCGACAACAATCACTTCCAAGTTGAGCCAGGTTTGCTTGAGCGCTGACTGAATGGTTTGAACAATCCAATCCTCAGCGTTGTAGGCGGGAATTAGGATGGAGACTAAAGGTTGCATAGGCTAAGGCACAGAGCTAAGGGGCTGACCAGTGAAGGGTGGTATGTTGTGCAAAAGAGTCGTTATACCCAATCGATTTGTAATTGCGCTGCATAACGATCCCCCTAAATCCCCCTATCTCCTTCGGAGAGGCTACGCCAAGAATAAGGGGGATTTTGAATTTACTTTTTCTGATTCCCCCCTCTTAACAAGGGGGGCTAGGAGGAATCGCATCTATAACAGTAATCAATCAATTGGGTATTAGAGATACTGTTGCTTCAGCTTTTCATACAGGCAATGGGAATGGAAAACCCCGTTCTTATCCAACTGATTACGTCGCCACATTTCACTCCACAGGTGCACCGCGTAGGAATTCGATCGAACCCGATCGTGGGTCACATGGGGTTTGAGAATCGATCGGGCAAATTCCTTCACTCGAATCCCCGCACGCAAGGGCCAAGCGCTGGGCTGGGCATAGGCAATCCGCTTTTGCACCGTGCGCCAGGAAATGGGACAGAAAATCTCGTGATCGACGATCGCGTTTTCCAGTTGCAATTTACGCAGGGCATCCTGGAGCAACAGTGGCCCAGTTTCCGCAAAACGCAAGGAATTGGGATCGCGGGCATCGCTTTGTTCGCAGAGATAGTTTGCCAGGGCACTATTCGGTGGCATTTTCATGACGCAGTTAATAGCAGGATTCCCCCATTTCCCTTCATAACTGGAGGCAATGACATAATCCCCGGTGAAATCAAAGGGTTTGAGGCAGATGACATCTAAATCCGCCCACCAGCCGCCTTTTTTAGCGAGTAAATAACTGCGAAATAGGTCAGCAAAGCCGGAATAACTGCCCTTTTCTTCCCCATGTTGGTAGGTGAAAATACGATCGGAGGGCAAAATTTCATTGGCATCCTTAATTGTTGCGCCCTTGGGAATGTGGGCAATGTCATCGTAGGCGTATAAGTGATAATCGTGACCTTGGGCAAGGAACGATCGGATAGACAATTGTTCCATCAAAGACAACTTGGGGCCAATCCAGAAACCTTGGATGATTTTGTTAGAAGGATGCATATTTCAACGGTTAAGGGTTAAGAAAACAATGAATGTATTGAAGCTTGGATAATTGCTGCAAGGATAGCCTAGCTAGTCAATGCTGCAACATGCTGCCAACCGTAGCGGAAATACCAGGGCTTAGAGTCGGCAACGTAGTGATGCATCACGGCCTGTGGCTTTTCCGCCTCCTGTTGATCGGGCATCAGCAGATAGTCCTGCCGAGGGGCGACCCAACTGGTGTCCCGCGCCATCAGCATGGCAGACATGGCCTGTTCCTGGTAATAGTGGGTACCTTCCCGATCGATCATGGTTTTGCACCAGTATTCCAATTCTTCCCAATCGATCGCATCACTATTCAAGCCACAAATGCCAACGTTGATGCGATCAGGAATGGGTGCGCCTGCTAATTGGCTCATTAATGCGTCGGAATAACCGTAGGCATTATCTACATCTAACATGTAACAGGAATGGTTGGGATTCCCAAGCCAATCAATCAGGAAATGGGGTGGGCGGAAGAACAGCATATCGGAATCCAACACCAGCTTCCAGCCATGGGAATTGACGTGAATATCGGTCAGTTTGCGTAAATTGAAATACTCTAAACGGCGCGATCGCAAGGTCGGGAACGTTTTTGTCGGCAAATACTGATCTAACGTTTCCTCAATAGATTGCGCAGTAATGATCTCAGCATCGGGAAAAATGCGCCGAATTTTATCACCACAGGCTTGATCCAAGGTGCCATCGTCATAAATCACGGGGCGATAGTAAATACCCGCCTGGGCAATCATGGAATAGGCACAGAAACAGGTTTGATACCAAAAGCGATCGCCGCTGAGAAAGTAAATTTTGGCGGGATCCTCACTGGGCGTCAAGCTGGGTAACTGTTCCGCTGCGGCTTCCATTTGCCGTTGGGCAGATCGATCGCCGAGTTCATTCAACACACCGCGCTTAAAGGTCTTTTGCAAAATTCCTTTGGGGCGATGGTAGGTTTGATAGAGCAATTGGCCTAAATGCAGAGACTTAGCGAAGGTAGAGAGGGGTTGAAGGACGGACATAGGGGGTGGGAGAGTAGGAGAGTGGGAGGGTGGGGAAGTGTCGTTATGCCATTCCGGCTAGGGCTTCGTATAACCCGCAGGCTCCGCGCCAGCGAACGTAGGCGGCGGCATCTTTCCAGGCTTTGTAGGCGATGAAGGCTTTGGCTTTGCGGGGGAGTACGGTCCAGGGCGCGATCGGTTCCCAGAGTTTGAGGTTATGCATGCCCAACACCTGCACCCACGATCGCATAGCGGCTTGGTTGAGACGGGCCAGGTAATCCCGTTCTAAGCGATTGGCGGAAATTAAGTGAATCACTTCCAAGGCGGGAAAGTAGCCCAATTGCCAACCGTTTTCCAACACCGTCAGCACAATATCGTTATCTTCCCCGGAGGTAAGTTGCTTACCTGTGCGCCCCAAGGCAAGCCGAGCGGCATCATTTTGCGCCCGATCGACGTACTGGCCAAAGGCAATGCGTCGTATCGAGAGGCCGATGCCTGCGGGGGCAAAACTGGGATATTCGATGGTCTCTTCTGGCTTGTAAATTGGGCTGATTAAGCGATCGGACCCAAAGTCGCGCAGGGCTAAGACGGTGTAAAATTCGGCCATCCAGGGTTCCGGTGCCGTTTCAAATTTCGGGCTCGATTTACCCCCGATCGCCCCTAGGCTGGGATATTGTTGAAAACTGCGCTGGACTTCTGCTAAATAATGCTCGTTTAAAACATTATCATCATCGACGAAGACCAGAACTTCGCCCTGGGCTTCTTCAAAACCGCGTAATCTAGCTGCCGTCAGGCCAACGATTTCCTCGCGAATAATCCGTCCCTGGGGATGCCACTGTAGGCTCCAAGTTGCTTCCAAGGGTTCCTGGCTAGCGTTGTCAATCACCAAGAGTTCCCACACGGAAAAAGGTAGGGATTGGCAAGCCAGGGCATTGAGCGTTTGCTGGAGATAGTCGGGACGCGGATTGTGGGTGCAAACAATCACACTAATGATTGGTTTCATAAATCCAGTGAATGAAGGAGTATGATGGGAGCGGTTACAGCCTAACGATTTCACGACTAGCTTGCCGATAGATGGTCGATCGATAGCTGGCTTCTTGAATTTGGCCAATGTAGTCCAAGCTGTAGTGACTCAGAACACGATCGCGGGCGATCGCGCCATAGTGTTGTCGAAGATCAGGATTTTCCAACAGTTGGAGAATTGATTTTGCTAATAGATCGGGATGCTTGGGCGGCGTCAGCAATCCTGCATTGCCCCCATCCAGCAATTCCACCATTCCGCCCGAACTGCTGCCTACGACGCCCCGTCCCGCTGCCATGGCTTCTAGGCAAACCAAGCCAAAACTTTCCCAAATACTGGGAAAAACGCAGATATCTGTTTGAGCTAAATATTGGGGAATCTGATCCAAGGCCACAGCACCTGTGAATTCCAGAGCATGGCGATGGCGATGCAGTTTTTTACAGATATATTCCTGCATATTTAAATGCTTGACGGGGGAAGGCCAAGCAGGTCCCACAAAGCAGAACTTAGCAGATGGGTATTGCTTGAGCACTAGCGGAATCGCCTGCATCAAATCTAGAATGCCTTTGCGAATTTCCAAGCGACCAATAAAAGTAACCCGCTGGGTTTGCGTCTCTAGGGGAATGTCAAGGAGAGCGGGCGTGGGAATGTAGGGATAGGGCACCGGATCGATGATGGATTGATCCAGTTGCCAATCCTTTTGGACTTGCTGCCCGATCGCGTTGGAGGGAGCCGCGATCGTTTGGGCTTGTAAGGCGTGGTGATATTCAGGATCAGATTGTCGATCGTACAGGGGTTGGGCGGGCGGCAGATTAGGCCATTGCCCCCGTCGTAGGGCACCCAGGATAAACCGTAGTTTAGCAACGCCCTCCAAGGGGGTATGGCCGACCTTTTGCAAAATATAACTGGGGGTATGCAGCTTGACAACTAACGGCAATTCAGGAAATTGGGTGGCAATCACCGCCGCATCAGCCCCACAGTCCGGCCCTTCCAGCACATCAAACTGCACCAAGCGATGGCGTTCCGCAAAGATTAGCGCAATTTCCTGGGCAAAGCTCGCCCGATCGCGCGGTTGAATCCGATGGATCTTGAGGCCAGGGCTAGTTTCACAGCCGGAACGGGAGGGACTCGCTGCAAAGACTTCCACATGATGCCCGCGCTGGGCTAACATCTGTGCTGCTTGCCGCACATAGGTGGCAATTCCCCCGATCGCCGTATCCGGCGGATATTCGTAACTGACGAACGCAATTTTCATGGGCACAATCTTCGTAAACGCAACATTCATCGGTTTAGCCTCGGGTTGCTAGGGAAGGTTGATTCTGATGGCTGAGCAGGGCGCAACCTTGAGCTAGGCGAGTAATGCCATGGTCACTGCGATAGGACCACATGGCCTCTTGAATGATGGATGGCTGAACTTCAAATTTCATAACATCTTCAGCCGCCAGATAGGTGATGGGATCATTCGATCGATACAAGAAAACGCTGACGCGGTAGGAGCCGGGAAATAACGTCATCCGCCCTAGGTCAAACCGGATACTCACTTCATTTTTGAGCGCAAAGGGTGCAATGCCCTCTTCGACGGTACAAAGACTCGACACCAGGGTTCCGAGGTCGTCATGAATCTGCACCACCACGGCACAATCACTGAGGGGACTATGGGCTTGGAACTGGAGGCGGAGACTATGGTCGCGATCGAAGATGGGCGATCGGGTGGGATAGGCATCTCCATCTTCCAGGGCGACATCCGTTAAGGCGATTCCATAGGAACTCACCATTCCAATCGCATTATCATTCGTCGCAGCGCTATTCAGGTAATGTTTGACGCCTTCTTCAGCGCTACCCGAAAACACCAGTTCGCCGCGCTGCAACATGATCGCCGAGTCACATAACTGGCGAATGGCGGCCATATTGTGGCTGACAAACAAGACCGTCCGACCACTATGGGCGACATCTTGCATTTTGCCGAGGCATTTACTTTGAAACTGGGCATCGCCTACCGCCAACACTTCATCCACAATCAGAATTTCCGGCTCCAGGTGGGCTGCCACGGCAAAGGCCAACCGCACATACATCCCGGAGGAATAACGTTTCACAGGCGTATCGAGAAAGCGTTCAACTTCAGCAAAGGCAACAATCTCATCAAACTTCTGTTGAATTTCTACTTTGCTCATGCCCAGAATGGCCCCATTCAGGAAAATATTTTCCCGCCCTGTCAGTTCTGGATGAAAGCCCGTCCCGACTTCCAAGAGACTCGCGACCCGACCCCGCAAACCAATCCGACCAGAAGTGGGTTCCGTAATGCGGCTCAGCAGTTTCAGTAGGGTTGATTTGCCCGCACCATTACGACCAATGATGCCCACCCGATCGCCCTGCTTAATATCAAACGAAACATCACGTAGCGCCCAAAAGTCTTCTTGGTGCGGTTTGGGCTGAGATCGGCCAGGGGCTAGAATTCGCCGTCCGAGTTGTTTGGTTTGGCGTACCAGGGTATCGCGCAGGGATTGGTAACGCTCAGTGTTTTGGTGGCGGAGCGTGTAGCGTTTGCTCAGGTGATCAACTTGAATAACGGAGTTAGACATTGCTATTTCGGAGAGATAAACGGCTGGAGGAGATTAGAAATTTTTGAAGGAGAGTAGAAGCTAAGGAGAATGGAGCGTCTCAGTAGAGTAGAAATCGTCTGGAAATGCTGGCTGCAAATATCGTCGATCGCGGAGATCCGATCCCCCTAAATCCCCCTTAATAAGGGGGACTTTGAATTTCTTTTTTCCGGTTCCCCCTTTTTTAAGGGGGGTTAGGGGGGATCTAAATCACATCGGCGAAGGAGCGCTCATAGGCTCGGAAATAACGGATTCCGCCAATTAACAGGAAGGTGACTAGGCCGATCGAGCAAAGCAAACCCGGTACATACAGTTCCGACTGTCCGCCCAAAATAGCCCAGCGAAACCCATCAATCACACCCACCATCGGGTTTAGGGAATACAACCAACGCCAAGCTTCCGGGACGATCGTGCTGCTAAAGCCAACGGGCGAAATGTACAGACCAAATTGAATAATAAAGGGAACAACATAGCGGAAATCGCGATATTTCACATTCAGCGCTGCCAACCAGAGACCCGCCCCCATGGACGCAGCAAAGGCGATCGCGATAAATCCTGGCAATAACAAGATTCGCCAACTGGGAACAAAGTTATACCAAGCCATCAGTCCTAGCAAAATAATGGCCGAAATCATGAAATCTACAAAACTCACAATAATCGCCGAGGTTGGCACAATGAGGCGAGGAAAATAAACTTTGGAAATTAGATTGGCATTTGTAATAAGACTATTACTACATTCCGATAGAGAGTTAGCAAAAAACTGCCAAGGTAGCATCGCAGAAAATACGAGAATGGGATAGGGCACGCCATTATCCGGGAGTTTCGCTAAGCTACCGAAAACCACGGTGAAAACAACCATCGTCAGGAAGGGTCGCAGCAACGCCCAAGCAATCCCGATCGCGGTTTGTTTGTAGCGCACCAGTAAATCCCGCCAAGCGAGGAAGTAAAAGAGTTCACGGTAGCGCCAGAGGTCACGCCAGTATTGGCGTTGGGCACGGCCCGATTCAATGATCAGTTCCTTGGGATACGTCATGAGTTGGTTCAACCATAGAGTTGTTGTTGGCTAATCCCACTCTAGGAAGGCACCTGCTCCCGATCGAGTCCACGATTTTGTTCAAGATTTTGTTTACGTTCTGCCCCACGTATAACTTCTCAGAGTTATGCGGAGTTGGCGCAGGAGGCGGGAATAGTAACCCTAGGAACCGTCATCTTGGCAAGTTCCACTTGCACAGATTCTCTAACTCTAACGTTTTAAATCTAATCCCCTAAATCTAATCCCCTAAATCTAATCCCTACTCTCTAGCTCCAATCTCTAACTCTGGCTCTCTAGTCCTCTACCATTTAAGTCTTTTTCCCTACCTTAATTCCGCCATGTAGAGTCCCTTAATCTAACTGCTTGTTCAACCATTTGTCTACTCCCACGCCCCCTTTTTTCACCTTTATTCCCCCTCCCTCACCCTCCCACCCCCCTACCTATCACTTATACACATCT
>NZ_JBLZFX010000134.1:0-12909 GCF_050753345.1 Alkalinema pantanalense CENA528
GGTGAAGGGTGGGAGGGTGGAGGGGAATCCCAGTTTTAGGCGATGTGCGACTTTTTTCAGGCATCGCAGACCAAGTTGTCAAATTGAAGCAAACTCCTTCCTAGATTATGATTGAGCCAACAGCAGAGGGTGTGAGCCAGAATTTTTCGGTTGACCCGACTGGTCAAATGCCAGAGGTCACGACAGCGAATTCGTTCCAAATGAAATCGCTCGGATAATTGACTGTTCACTGTCTCAATTAACCGTCTTAATCGCTGTGCCAGTTTGACCCATGCGGTTGGGCGAGTCTCCTCCATATTACTGCGAAGCGGGGTTTCAAGCTGAATTCCGCGCGCCGCTAAATCTTGTTTGAATTCAGCACTTAAATAGCCTTTGTCGCCAATCAGTAAACCTTGAATCCCTTGACTGATTTCCCAGAGTGCAACCCGTTCATCTGCATTGGCTGGCGTGACTAAAAACCCAGTAATTACACCATTCAGACTCACATTTAAATGGTTGAGTAGTTGAAAGTCACTCCGTTAGGGCACGGTCTAACAACGCCCGTGAACCCGACCGTTTAGAGATTACTGGTTGAGTCCGAAAGTCCATTCGCGGCGGTTTACGGGCAACGTTATGCTGACTGCCCAGAGAGAAAAAAGCCCTTCCAGTCTCTGTCTTTCCAGCATTTCAGTTCACGTTTCAGAATTGTGGTTATTACGATCGCTCCCATAATCGCATCATCAATAGACGTGTTGGGAAATAATGGATAATGTGAAGCAGTAGCCCAGAGCCTTCTCATGCTGAATCTGGAACGCATTCTCAAGCAAGACCGCCTGATGCGAGCGATGACTGGCCTCAATCGCAAAGCCTTCGATGCCTTGTTGAGTAGCTTTAGCCAAGCCTATGAGCAACTGGTGAGCAAACCAGAGACCGAGCGCAAACGTGCCCCTGGGGGCGGACGCAAAGCGACCCTGCGGACAACCGAGCAGAAGCTATTTTACATCTTGCTCTACTGCAAGTGCTATCCCACGTTTGACTTGTTGAGTGTGTTGTTTCACTTTGATCGTTCTTGCGCTTGGGACTGGGTGCATAGACTGTTGCCAGTGCTCGAAACGGCATTAGGGTACAAGCAAGCCCTGCCTGCGCGCAAGGTTCGGAGTATTGAGGAATTTGTCGAACGCTTTCCCGAAGTCAAGGAAGTGATCCTCGATGGCACGGAACGTCCGGTTCAGCGCCCCAAAGACTGGCAACAGCAGAAGGAGCATTACTCTGGTAAGAAGAAACGTCATACCCGTAAGCACATCACTGGCAGCACCCGAGAAAAGCGGGTGATTATCTTGACGCAAGCTAGACCAGGGACCGTGCATGACAAGCGGCAATTGGATGAAGAGGACTTAGTGGGCAATATTCCAGAAGAAGTTGCCGTGGTGGGAGATTTAGGGTTTCAAGGATTACAGAACGAGTTTGAGAACATTCATCTACCGCACAAAAAGCCGCGAGGAAAAGAGTTGAGTGACCAGCAGAAGCAAGAGAACCGGGAATTGAGTCAGCAAAGAGTTAAATGTGAACATGCCCATGCTGGGATAAAGCGCTATAACGCGGTGAGCACGGTTTACAGGAATCGTGTGCCTGATTTCGATGACCGCTTAATGTTCAACGCAGCAGGCTTGTGGAACTTCTACTTAGATGCAGCATAAGTTAGATAACAGTCAGGGCAAACCCTGTCCCAGAGCTGGTTTTATTTCCCAACAACTCTAGTGTTTATTACTGGCAACTATCATGTTTGCTTTGCCTTTGAGCCAGTAGGTTCGCATCTCCCCCTTGCCTTTGATCGGAATGACTCCCCGTTCTTCAAATTCATAGAGATGTTGAAGCATGTGGTAAGTGGTTTCACTCACATGGATGCTCCCTGGCTTGCCATGGGATTCCATGCGGCTGGCTACGTTCACCGTATCGCCCCACAGGTCATAGATAAATTTCTTTAAACCAATTACTCCGGCCACGACGGGGCCACTGTTAATTCCTACGCGGATATTCAGGGATTCGCCTCGGTTCTGATTGATGGTTGCTAACGTAGTCTGCATGGCGATCGCCATTTCCGCAATGGCCGCTGCATGATCCTTCCGTGGCTCTGGCAACCCTCCTACGACCATGTAGGCATCGCCGATCGTTTTAATTTTTTCCAGCCCATACTGTTCTGCTAGTCGATCGAACTGCGAAAAAATTTCATTCAACTGTGCCACCAGTTCATGGGGCGACAGGCGACTGGACAATTCCGTAAAGCCCACAATGTCGGCAAATAATACCGTGGCTTCAGAAAATCCGTCGGCAATGGCTTGTGGTTTACGTTTCAAGCGATCGGCGATCGGTTCCGGTAAAATATTTAGCAGTAACTTTTCAGATTTTTCCTGTTCTTGGGTCACTTGCTGCAGGGCTTTCTGCAAAGCCGTCATTGCCTCTTCTAGCTTGCGCACCGCAGGCCGAAAAATCAACACTCCTTCCAATACCAACACAACCAGCGTCACACCCAATAGACCAAACTCCAGAAGTTTGAGGTGAGCGACACCGTCCTTCGCTTTGTGGCTATACCAATGAATGATCTCACTATTGATGCGAGTAAATTCCTGTTCCGCTTGTAACAAGCGTGGGCCTGCAACGAGTTCTTCTGGATTGGCCATGACCGCAGAAGGTAATAACCGCTTGGGGGCTTGCAGACGATCGCGGGGGGCCGATGGCGTGGCATTGGAGCGAGCTTGAAAGGTAGACACAATCATTTGCGCGGCTTCTACCATTGCCTGGGAACTAGGATCCAGCTTTTTTAGCATGGCCTCTACTTCCGCAAAGTCCGCAGGGGACACCATGGACTGCAAATCCTGCCGGAGTACATCTTTACTCGTTTGCCATTGGCTCAGGACTTGCTGAAGTTCTCTGATGCGTTCTTGCCGTCGATCGGGATCCCGTAGCAGGGGAATGGCGATGGCATTCTTCAGCAATTGTTGGCACAGGGTCTGGCGATTTTGCGCGGTTTGAATAATTTTGAGATCGGTGGATTGTCGATCTAACTGCTTCTGAATGAGCACTTGTCCGACGATCGCAAGGGTCGCAATGGCCGTGAGCGATAACACATACAAGCGCGTGAGCCCACGACTGGGTGTGAGAACTGTAGCTGGAACTGACGCAGGTAGAGTGGAGGGTTGCATAGGGAGTACGGTAGGGAGCAACAACCGTAGGGCCATAGACCCAGCAGCGCAAAGCAGTGCGGCTTGGGTGGAAAGCCGTGGAAACCATGCTTAATATTCCCCAGTTGCTTCCTCGAATTCAGGACAGCGCCTGAATTAAATGTTGGGTTCGATCTCTGGGATAGTGCCTTGTCGTTCCTAACTGTTCAACCTGTTGCTACCCGTTAAAGAGGTAATGTGATGATAAATTCTGTGCCTTCATTAGGCATCGTCTGACATTGCAGTTGTCCACTATGCTTGTCAACAATAATTTGATGACTGATGGCTAACCCTAAACCTGTACCTTTACCAACTGCTTTCGTTGTAAAGGATGGATCGAAAATTTGGTCTTTTACCTCAGAGGGAATTCCCGCTCCGTTATCTTTAATCCGTACAACAACGTTTTCCTTAGAACCGTCTAAGGTAATCGTGATAGTAATAACGTTGGGGCAAGCTTCAATTTCTTTATAGGATCGGCTTTGATTCAGTTCATCGAAGGCATCGATCGCATTGGCAATAATATTCATGAACACCTGGTTGAGCTGACCAGGGTAGCAACTAATGGGAGGAACTTTGTCAAACTCCTTAACGATAACTATTTCCGGTCGTTTTTCATTGGCCTTTAAGCGATGTCTAAGTAGCATGATCGTGCTGTCAATTCCCTCCGCCAGAACAAACTCTACCTTTGAGGCAATATCTGCGCGGGCAAAGGTTCGCAGAGATAGACTGATTTCCTGCAATCGATCGACTCCCTGTTCCATCGATCGCATAATCTTTGGTAGATCTTCCGCTAGGTAATCAATGTCGATCATCTCTACCATGTCTAGAATTTCTGCCCCTGGATTGGGAAACTTTTCCTGATAGAGGTGAATCAAATCAAACAAATCTTGGATGTAGTCCTGCATGGGCGTAATATTGCCCCGAATAAACCCGATCGGGTTATTAATTTCATGGCCAATCCCAGCCACAAGTTGTCCCAGCATGGACATTTTTTCACTTTGCACCAACTGAATTTGCGCTTGTTGGAGCTGAGACAACGACTGAGAAAGTTCTGCAGTGCGCTCTTGTACCCGTTGCTCTAACGTATGGGTCAGTTGGGAAATTTGCAGATGGAGTTTGAGACGAGCAATGACTTCTTCTTGCTGGAACGGTTTAGTAATGTAGTCTACCGCTCCCAATTCTAGTCCTCTCACCTTATCCATTGTTTCAGACAATGCTGTCATGAAGATGATTGGAGTGTCTTGGGTGAGGGGATTTGCTTTCAGACGACGACAGGTTTCAAACCCATCAATTCCAGGCATCATCACATCCAAAAGAATCAGATCCGGACGGGCATATTCCGCTTGTTCGATCGCTGATTCCCCATCGGTGGCCATCAGCGCCTTCCATGTATTCCCTTGAATTGCCTCTGACAGCACTTTTAAATTGGTCGGATTATCATCTACCAACAGAATACAAATAGTTTTAGTCACGGTTGCTGTAATCACTGAGGAACTCCTGTTTCTAAATGCGATTTGAGCAACTGCCGAATTTTGCCCGTTTGGAAGTTGGCAGCGAACTTGCCCAGTTCAGAGGTAAAGGGAATAAATCGTCGATCTTGTTCAGAGATTTCTTTTAGCATGCCCTCAATTCCTGCGATATCTCCCATCATGGCGAGATGATAAAGCTGTTCTAAAGCTTCTTTAGCAGGAACTAAGGGGGTGCCATGGGCACCTTGTTCTTGATCCATAGCTTGCCCAGTGACTGGTTCAGCTTCCTCTTCTGTGTACACCCATTCCAATTCAATCAAGGTTTTCAGTGTATTGAGCAGATCCTCCATCTGCACTGGTTTAGGCAAAAAGGTCTTGGCTCCAACTTCTAAACTCCGTTGTCGATCGGTGTCAAACACACTCGCGCTAGAAACGACGATCGGAATTGAACTGGTTTGAGGAGTCTTTTGCAAATGCACAATGAGTTCAAATCCATCCATCATGGGCATGGTTAGATCAGCCACGATGACATCCGGCGTATGTTCGGTTGCAAGCTGGAGCCCTTGCTTACCATCCAAAGCTGTCAGCGTCCGGAATCCGATACTTTGGAGGAAGGTGGTTAGCATGGAACAATGGGTCTCATCATCATCGATTACCAGCACACAAGGTGTATCCCCCTGAATACCGGTCACATTGTGGTAACCGATCGGTTGGTGGGCCACATCCCAGTCGCGGGAGATCGGGAGTTCGAGATCTAACCAAAACTGACTTCCTTCTCCCAACTGGCTTCGCACCTGAATTTGGCTTTCCATCAGGGCTGCGATCCGTTGGCTAATGGCCAAACCTAAGCCCGTTCCATCAGGTCGCTTACCCCCCTCACCAACTTGCTCAAAGGGCAAAAAGATTTTCTCCAATTGCTCTGGGGTCATACCAATCCCCGTATCTTCTACCTGAAAGCGAATGGTGACCATGGAGGCGGTATCCGACACCTCCGTGAGGGGATAGGCTTTAAACGTTACCCCGCCTTGATCGGTGAATTTAATCGCATTCCCTAGCAGGTTGATCAGCAATTGCCGTAGTCGTTTTTCATCAACTTGAATACCATTCGGGAGGTGGTCGCTAATTTCGACATAGAAGCCAATCCCTTTCTGATCTGCACGAATGCTACAGATTTCTGTAACTGTATGTAGGAAACTGGTGAGATGCACACTGGAAGAAAAAAGTTCCAATTTGCGCGCTTCAATTTTGGAGAGATCCAGAATGTCATTAATTAACATCAACAGGTGGGAACCACATTGATGAATAATTTGTACCCCATCTAAATCCTTCGTACTCATATGGGATGACCGTTCCAGCACCTGCGCATAACCCAAGATTCCATTTAATGGGGTTCGTAACTCGTGGCTCATATTCGCCAAAAATTCGCTCTTAGCTTGGTTGGCGGCGTCCGCTGCAAGTTTTGCGGCATGGAGTTCACGGGTGCGCTCTTCAACTTTGACTTCTAGATTCTTGGAGTAATCGACTAGCTGGCCGTTTGCGAGTTCTAGTTGTTGATTGGTGTCTTCTAATTTCTGCTGTTTATAGGCATTGGTTGTCGCAATGACACTTGTGATGAGAGCGGCCAAGGTGGGAGAGACTGGAATGAACCACCCTCCCAGAAAAGCGCCATAGGCTCCTATGATCACCATTCCTGTCAGGCCAAAGGTCGCCCAAAAAATTCGGCCACCCAAAATTCTGCGGCGACTTTGCGAACTGGCTAACTTCCAACAGCCTGCCGATCCAATTAACGACCATAGGAAAATCCAGCCCGCAAGTTGTTCCCCGGAAAATCCTGCTAGGGTGGTTCCACCGTATTTGGCTCCTCGAACCAGTTGGTAGGCAATGTTGGCATGAATCACGACTCCTGGTGTGGGTTTTTGGGCATACAGCCAAGAATTACTAAAGGGCGTGCCAAAAAAGTCGTTGGTACTAGTGGCTGTCGAACCAATAAACACCATACGATCGCGCATCAAATCCGCTGGCACCCGACCCGCTATGACGTCTCGCATTGTGACGGTGCGAAAGGCTGTCTCGGACCCATGCCAATTCAGCAAAATTTGATAGCCCCCCAAATCCCCTTCTGTATAGCCTGCTTCCTGATTTTTCAACGGGAGATAGGTTGCTTTACCCAGCTTAAATTTTTGCTGTTTGGGGTCAACACTTTCTAGGGTAATATTTTCGGCTTCTAAGTATTTCAGGGCTACATAGGTACCCAATCCTGCTTTAATGGCCCCTTTATCCTTGGCATCCTCCACAGTTAACAAAGCTCGCCGCACTTGCCGATCGCCATCTAGTACCAGATCAGCCAGCCCCACTTGATCGAGCTTCTTTAATTCTGGGGAAGGTGGCACTCGATCGCCGGTTACTTTTTCAACGCCAATCAAGCTAGGGGTCGTCTGGAAGACTTTAACCAACTTCTCATGGCCACTTCCTTCCGGTAGATCTCGGTAGAGATCCAATCCGATAGCCCGAGGTTTTTGATCCCGAATTTTTGCAATGAGATCAGCTAAGGCCCAGTCAGGAATTGGCCACTTTTTGACCGTGCGAATATCTTCCTCGTCAATCGTGACGACTACGACAGAATCTGCAAAGGTATCCTGCGATCGTAATCGAAAGAATTCATCTCGCGTTTTCCATTCAGATAAGTTGAACAGCCCAACCAACTGACCAGAGATTACAGCCAGGGTTACCGTTGGTGTAATAATAAAAACACTACGAGTGCTTTTAAATAATTGCTTCAACTTATGCCACATAGATACGGCGAGCTTCATAGAAATCAAAATTTCAATCAATATAGAGCTACAGTCGATTGAGCGAAACGTGTTGTGATGAATTCTCGATCAGTTTAGCTAATGGTCCTCAGAACAATTCTGAAAACCTTGATCCACAACCAAAGGAAACGCCATCACAACACATTTCTTGAGGCATATCACCTGAATGGGCCAGCAGACTTTTACTCTGGATTGAGGAAGGAATGTGCTCATTTCACTGAAATGAGCACATTCCATTAGCAAAAAAATCTACTGTCTTCATAGCATTAGTTGGCTAATGCCAGCATCGGAGCTTTCTCAATGTCTTTTAAACCCACTGAGGACAGTAGCTCAGTCCATTGTTTGTTAAAGGTTTCACCATTGGACTGAGTCGATCTGACAGACGATAGAGTTGTTACACAGTCGTACCATACCCCAGCTTTACCCAACGCTTCTGCCCGCTTCAAAGCATCGGTCTGTTGGAGCGCAGCTTCTAGCTCAGCGGTCGGCTGAATCCGTTGTACCCAACCATCTACATAGGGCGTACTGGGGCTGAGTTGACCATCCACATCCAGTGCTAGGAACCACTGGTAGTTTTTTGACACCTCCAAAGCGGGAGCATCCGAGGGCAGTGTGACTGCCATGATGCCTGCTTGACCTGATACAGGCAGGGTCATTTGGTATTGAGTATTCCCAGCTTCATCCTTGAGGCTAAAAATTGCTTCTTGCGCCGAGGATGCGGGGACGTAGACCAAAATGGTGGGTCGCTCAGAAATCGTCGTTCCAAAGTAGCTTTGGGGTAATAGCGCTTTGATGGCGGCTGGCCCATCGGCACCAACGATGGAAGGATTGAGGTAGTAAGTCCCTACGCGAGAGGCTCCTCCTGAAGCTGAGGTGGGCGCACCATTGCCGCTGAAAAATTCGCCACGGGAAGCTCCGCCAGTGGCAACTTTAGGTGCACCATTGCCGCCGAAGAACTGCCCACGGGAAGCTCCTCCCGTTGCCATTCTAGGTGCGCCCTTGCCGCTGAAGAATTGTCCACGGGAGGCTCCCCCAGTAGACTGACGAGGTGCACCATTGCCGCTGAAGAATTGTCCACGGGAGGCTCCCCCAGTAGACTGACGAGGTGCACTGCTATTGCTCGGTGGCACAAACTTAAAGGCTCCCCGAGACGCTCCCCCAGTAGACTGACGAGGTGCATTGCTATTAGCAGGTGGTGTGAAGGTCACAGCCTGAGCATCGGGAGTGAGAAGACAGCTAGTTATCACCGCAAAAATGCTGAGTGTACTGGCGAAAGAATTATGTTTCATGGTCTTTACACCTAATTGGTGAAAATTTGAGGTAGATTCTAGAATCATTCAATTGGGAGCTACCTGCATCCTATGCAAGCGAGCCTGGTTTCGTCTGCCGAGACTTCACGGAATTTTGCAGCAGAAATACAAATTTCCTAGTTTTTCTGCTGCATCTTGCTCACTGGGAGTGTTATTGCCAATTGCCGACTAGAACAAAGGCAGACCAGAAAAAGGGATCCCGGAAATCTGTTTTTTGGATCAGTTCCAATTGGGCTTGTCGCAGTGCTTCTGCTTTAGAGATGCCTGGTTTGCTAAGTTGCTGATAGAAATTAGTCATGAGTCGAGAAGCGGCGTTGTCTTTGACCGGCCAGAGAGAGGCGATCGTTGAGCGTGCCCCAGATTTTACCGCCAAGCCCGCTAGACCCAATACTGCTCGATCGTCCCCTGTTGCCGTATCGCAGGCACTCAGCACTAAGAGTTCGATCGGTTTAGTCGTGTCACCCTGACGTTTTTTCAGCAGCTCCGACAACTCTTTCACATTCACCTGACCATCCCAAGTCAGCAAGAAGGTATCTTCCATACGGGAACTGAACTGACCATGGGTGGCTAAGTGCACCACATTAGCTTGAGAGCTGTTGACCTCTTGGGAAAGGGCCTGTCCAGTAAATTGTTGGTTAAACAATGTGGAAGAGGGCACCGTTTTAGAAATTTTCTTGACTTCCGCTTCTACTCCCGGCAAGGCGGCGAAGCCAGAGCGGGACTCACTAATTCCCCCGACGATCGCATCAATTTGACCAGGGTTTAGGGATTGGGAAGCCATTAACTGCAACCCAGGTGATAGGGTAACGGCGTATTTCTCAATGAGATATTGTTTGCCGTCGTAGAGAGCTGCCATGGGAATGTTGCGTAAGCGGCCATCCAGAACAAAGACTAACGTCTTAGTGTCTTTCAGGGCGTTGGCTTCTTCCGCTGGACGAATCAACCAATCATAGAGTTGTTTAGAAAGGCGGTTCCGATCTTTCACGTTAGATACAGGACTTAACGCCGATAGCATTTCCGTGAGCGTTTGTTCAACTTCTGCCTGGGGTTTGGGCGTTGAGTAGTATCGTAGGGGTTGACCTGCTGTGGAGTGAATAATAGCTAGGCGATCGGGCAAGATGATCGGATACACCACGGTAGCAGTGGGATCGATTTGGTCAATTTGCTGGGTTTTATCTAAACAAGCTTCCCGGAAGAAGTTATCGAGTTCTGCCACCTGAAGGGATTCGATTAGATCCCGAGCGTGAACTAAATTCTCTTGACTAGGTTGCCCTTCTAGTAATAGAGCTACCAATTCTCGGTAAACCGGTTCGACGCTTTCCCGGAAGGAGAACTGCATATCCGGATTCACCGCCACTAAATCGCCGCGCATTGCTTGTAAAGCTTTGACTGCTTCGGTGTAGTGTGAGATCGCCTCCGATCGATTGCCTTGAATGCGGTTTAATTTACCCAGTTGCCAGGTGGATTGGGCAATAATGTCATCCGCTTGAATTTGTCGCGCCAGTTGGAGAGATTGCTGGCTTAGGGTTTTGGCTTCTTTCCACTGTTGTGTACGTTGATACCATTGGCTCCATTGATTCAGGGCATGGGCTTCAGCTTGCTGATCCTGAAGTTGCTGGGCCGATCGCACTGTTTTTTCTAGAAGCTTGCTGATGGCAGGGATCGAAACTGCTTGTGCTGGGTTGTCGAACCGATTCAGTGTGGCCGCAAAGTTAATTGCGGTATAGAGCGAGGTGCGACTGGCAGGAAGTTGTTGAATTTGCTCTAGAATTTGGGGAGCGAGGGGTGCTGCTTCATCGGTCAAGCCGTAGTCTGCAAAAAGTTTAAAGCGTTGTAGACGGGATTGAAGTCGATCGAGGGGAGAGGTGGCAGCTTGATCAGCTTCCTCAAAATAATGGAGGGCCTCATCTGGATTGCCTAAATCTGCGGTCGCTCGCCCCAGGTTTTGCAACAAATCGCTCACTTCAGTGGTCAGGTTGAGCTTCCGTGCAATTTCTAATCCCTGTTCCAAAACCTTTTGACTATCTACATTAGCCCCAATCATATGGAGCGCAGATCCGAGCGATCGTAGACCACTGACCTTCACTTCTGAATCGGGCATGGCTTTAAGGCTTTGATTCAGGGCTTCCAACTGTTGTCTGGAACGCCGATAAAAGCCTAGGGTTTGCAGTGCCTGTGCTTGGTTGATCTGGCTACCGATACTCCCGATCCGATCGCCGGCTTGCTCGTAATATTTCTGCGCTTGTTGCCAAGTCTCTAGGGCGGCTTGAGCTTTTCCGGTAGACAATCGGAGTTTAGCTTGGGTATTGAGGCTCTGAGCCCAGAGGATGGCATCTGCTGCTGGAGCGGCTGCTTTGAGTAAGTTTAAGCTTTCTTGGATGGCAGCTTCTGCCTCTTGCCATTGGCTCAGTTCTTGATGACCGAGGGAAACATAGCTCAGTGCTAGCGCTTGGTTGAGTCGATCGCCGGAGGTTTGATATTGTTGGGCAGCGGCTTTCCAGGCCAGAATAGCTTCGGCAAACTGCCCAGCCCGGTAGCGATCGCGGCCCTGAGTTAATCCGGTAGCCTCCGTCGATCGGCTCACCGTGACTGTGTTACCCGACGAAGAGGATGAGGCGAAAGCAGGCGTCTGAAGAAGGGTGGCGTTGACGCCCAGTAGACCGCAACAGGCAGACAGCCACAGTGATTGAGATCGGAAGCGGAAGGTCATAGGATATGCTCAGTAACTGGCTGAAAAACTCCATGGGATGTACTGCCATGTTTCCCCGTTTGCAGAGGTAATCAACAGAAACTCAAATTTCTTTAGTGGTGACGACGGTCATCGACCCAAAAAAATCAGCTAGGATTCCCCGGCGTAAATGGACAAAGCCCATTCACTTCCATGTAAATGGAACATTAGAACTAATTGATACAATCAAATTGAGCTGCGATCGTTGGGGTGATTCCTATGATTTTCATTGATCCCAAAACCGATTTTGCCTTCAAGAAAATTTTTGGCTCAGAACAGAGTCATGCCATTTTGATCAGCTTCCTGAATGGCGTTCTTTACAATGGTCAAGATACGATTCAGGATTTAGAAATTCTCAATCCTTACCTCGCGCCCAAAATTCGAGGCGTTAAAAACACCTATTTGGATATCAAGGCCCAATTGAATACGGGCGAAACGGTCATTATCGAAATGCAGGTATTGAACGTAGAGGGCTTTGAAAAACGAATTCTTTATAATGCTGCCAAAGCCTACTCTACCCAACTTAACATTGGGCAAGATTATCCCCTTTTAAATCCGGTAATTGCTTTAACAATTACTGATTTCGTCATGTTCCCGGATCTGGACACGATTACCTCCCGCTTTATTTTGAAAGAAAAGGATTATCTCGTAGATTATCCGGTGTATGACTTGGAACTTGTATTTGTGGAGCTACCCAAATTTCGGCAGCCCTTAGAAAATTTACAAACTCTCACGGATAAGTGGATTTTCTTTTTGCAACATGCTCGGGATTTGCGCACTGTGCCCACCAGTATGGGCACAGTGCCTGAGATTCAACAAGCGTTTGAGATGGCAAATCAAGCCAATCTTTCGGCAGAAGAGTTAGATGAGTTGGAACACCAGATGATTTTTATTCAAGATCAACGGGGAGCCATTACCAAAGCTACTCAACAGGGGATTCAACAGGGAATTCAGCAGGGAATTCAGGCCACTCAAATCGCGATCGCCCGACGGTTATTTGGAACCCTGGCGGATGACGAGATCGCCCAGATTACCGGGCTCTCCCTACCAGAGATTCAAACCATTCGCCAGCAGGGAGCCCAAAGTCAAGGGGAATCGGCCAGTTAGGGTAAGTAGCGGGTACACAGGCTCATGACACTGCCCGTGGGCCGATGACTAACACCCGCACGGGGCGTCGTTCTCGGCTGGTTTCTCTGCGGGTCAAAATTGCAGCGGCATCCGTCGATCAGCCTTCACTGGCGCGATCGTCAATGTACTCAGTCATCGTGAGCTTCTCCTATGTTTTTGGTCTTCCTCTTCCGGTAAGAAAACCAAAAATCTAGCCATCCTGCCTCTTTGCAGCGACGAACAGGAAGGCTTTTGGAGTGCTAAAATCTCCAAAGCCTCTGCGTTGCC
>NZ_JBLZFX010000135.1:0-12732 GCF_050753345.1 Alkalinema pantanalense CENA528
CGTCACCCCGGTCAACTCAAGCGGCGTCTGTTATCTCAATTGCGAAAGTTGCAGAAGTTGCCTGCTCGCGTCAAAAACTATTTCAAGCATCCATCGATTGCTTATGCTGCATTGTAGAATTCACTCTATTTAATTGCCGAGGTAATAGTTCGTTAGCCCTCAGAACTTTCTTCTTTATTTCAGGACTTTAGTTATGAAATTTTCGTTGCCTTCTTTGCAAGATGTACAAGTAAAACCGCAATCAATGATTGGATTACCTCCATCATTGAGGTCATTTAGTACTTTCACGTGTAGAGCAATAGGTGTATTGAGCGTAGTTGCAGCAAACTATATCATTGCAACGCCAAAAGTTCATGCAGAACCGGCCTATTGCTCTACCGTTTACGCATTAGATAGCAATACCACTAGTAGGATTCATACTTTAAATCAAACCACGGGGGCGTACACTCAAGTAGGGACGGTTACTAGCGGAATTCTTAGTGCGGCTAATGCTGTTCAGCCCAGTACTGGAAAGATGTTTTATGTGTCCAGGAGTGGCACTATTAAAACCTATGTGTGGGATCCCAGCACCAATACCAACGCAACGCTATCTGGAAGTTTTACAATTCCAGCAGGAGAAGTAACGATCCGAGCTGCATTTGCACCAAATGGTAAGTTGTATGTGGCAACCAACACAGGTGGGATTTATGAAGTTAATCCTACTAATGGTTCACAAGTTGGTTCCATGATTACGCTGAAGGACAGTGCTAATCAACCATTAGCGCTTGCGGGCAATGGTGATATGGCATTTGATGGCAATGGAGTTCTTTACTTATTTAATGATGCTAACTTATATACTGCTGATATCAATTCTCAAACCGCATATTTGCTATCAACTACAGCAGGAGCTACATTTAATAGTGTCGCTTTTGGCTCTGGTGGTAAGCTTTTTGCGTATAATAGTGCTAGTAATACCGTTTTTTCGATTAATACGAATACGGGTGCTGCAACTTCGGTTGGCAGTCCATCTTTAGGTTCTGGGATTGTAGGGAGTGACTTTGGGAGTTGTGCTCAACCAACACCAAACCTAACAGTTTTAAAGAGCTATGCTAAAGTTGGGGGTAGTGCAGGGAGTACCATTCTGCCTGGTGATGTTGTTGAGTACACGGTTACAATTACCAATACAGGAACCGTGCCTGCTACGAATGCAACCTTTTCTGATGCTATTCCAGCAGGTGCAACCTATGTTGCTGGTAGCACTCAAATGAATAGTACTGCTGTGACTGACGGTAGTGGTGGTACTTTCCCTTTCCAACCTGCGAGAAATATTAATTCTCCTGGTTTGATAACTGGCGTTGTTGGAGTAGGGGTTGGTTATCAAGTAACACTCAAATATCGGGTGAGCTTAAATACAGTTAATCCCCCTGCAAGTATTGTGAACCAAGGGACAGTTTTATATTTGGGAAACCTAGTTCCTGGAGTTGTCTCTGATGATCCTAATACAGTTGCTGTAAATGATGCTACAACAATTACTTATCCTGTCATAACGCTATCTGGCAATGTATTTAACGACTCAGATGGTAGTAAGGTTCTAAATGGTGCTGAAGCTGGAACAAATGCTGGTGGATTGAATGCAGTATTGATTGATAATACTGGTAAAGTTATTGCTACGACTTCCGTGGCAGCGAATGGCACATACAGCTTCAGTAACGTGGCTGTAAATGCAAATTACACAGTTCAAGTTACGACCGCCACCGCCACCGTTGGCGCGATTCCCCCCGCAGTGACGTTGCCGAGTAACTGGGTCAGCACGGGAGAAAACTTGAATGGAACAGTTGATGGTACGGTAGATAGTAAACTTGCAGTTGCAGTAACAACAAGTAACGTTACTGGTATAAACTTCGGGATTGAGCAACTGCCGACTGCCGTGGGTGGGACAGCAACCAGTCAAACTAATCCTGGTGGGACGAGTACTGTTACTGTCCCTTCTACTCTGTTCACAGGTTCCACCGACCCCGATGGCACCGTTGCGTCCTACAAGATCACGGCCTTCCCCACCAACGCCACTAGCATTACGATTAACGGTACCAACTACACCTCTGCCTCTTTTCCTGTTGGGGGTGTAACGGTAACGACGGCACAGCTAGCAGGGATGGTGGTTGATCCCATTGACGGTTCAGTGAATGTTGGGATTTCGTTTAAAGCGATCGACAACGCAGGCCAGGAGTCAAGTAATACTGCTACAGCAACATTACCCTTTACTGCACCAGTAGCGTCCTGTTCACTCCAATCGCAACTCGTCAATCCCGTTGATTTAAACTTCGGGGGTGGTTCTACAGTCATTTCTGGAACAGCAAATACGCCTGGTGCCGTTTATAAATTCAGTAACGTTACATCAGGTGTTGACGCTTTAGTTACCCTGGAAAGCCTACAAGGTAGCGGTAGCTTGTTGATCAACTCATTGCTTGCTACTAGCCTTGGCGCTAACATTCGGGATACTCCAAGCGCATCCTACCAATTCAAAGTCGTGCTAGTGAAAGCAGGAACTAGTATTCCGATCGTCCCGAAAGACTTCGTAGTGACGGCATTTGATATTGATGGTCAATCCGGGAATACCGTCACTGACTTTGCAGGGTATCTCAATCCTGATGGCTATTTTGTCAACTCTCCGACTCAAATGCAAACGAGTTTGAGTACTACCGGAGTTGAATTTACGAACCTCAACACTGGTTTTAACGATAGTTCCAACAGTCCTCAGTATGCTGGTGGTGCATTCTACTTCAATACAAACACCTTTACTATTCGTGGAGGTTTGAAAAATGGCAGTGCTGCGGCTAGCCGGGGCCAAACATTTAATGTTCAGACTTCTCAGCTCAATAACTTCACAGCCTTGAACTGTAATAGTTTTCCCCGAACATCAGTCGTGCTATATGGCACAGTGTTTGATGATGCGAATGGAAATAAAGTTCAAGATGGTGCGGAAGCTGCGTTCACAACTGGTGGACTTAATGCAGTTCTAGTGGATAGCACCAATAAAGTTGTTGCAACGACATTAGTGCAAGCAGATGGAAGTTATACGTTTGATAACGTTCCCTCTAATGCGAATTACACGGTTCAAATTACAACTGCCACGGCCACGGTAGGTTCTGCGCCACCCGCGATCGCCTTACCTAGCAATTGGGTCAGCACTGGAGAAAATCTAAATAGTACTGCCGATGGAACGGTGGATAGTAAGCTCAGTCTTTCTGTTGCAACTAGCAATATTGTGGGAGCCAACTTTGGGATTGAGCAACTTCCCACGGCGGTAGGTGGTACTGCTGCTAGCCAAACCAATCCGGGAGGGACAACGAATGTGCCTGTTCCCAGCACACTCTTCACAGGTTCGACGGATCCCGATGGAACTGTTGCATCCTATAAAATCACCACTTTCCCCACCAATGCTACCAGTATCACGATCGATGGCACTAACTACACTTCAGCAAATTTCCCGGCTGGAGGGGTGACGGTCACGACAGCACAGTTAGCAGGGATGGTGGTCGATCCGATCGATGGTGCAGTGAATGTTGGGATTTCATTTAAAGCGATCGACAATGCAGGTCAAGAATCTAGCAACACCGCCACTGCAACCTTACCTTTCACGGCAGCTGTGGTGAATAACCCTAACCTCCTACTCGTGAAACGGATTACGGCAATCAACGGAACATCCATCAACTTCTTTGATGATGACACCACCACCGCCAAGAAAGATGACGACAATCATCCTTACTGGCCAACGCCGTTAAATACTAACAATACCTTGGGCAGCACCAACATCAGCACATTCCTATCTGGAAAAATCGATGCCGGAATGGTCAGATCTGGGGATGACTTGGAATACACCATTTACTTCCTCTCGGCGGGTAACGTGCCACTGAAAAACATTAACTTCTGCGACTTAGTTCCCACCAATACGACCTTTCAACCCAATAGTTTTGGCCCAGGGCAAGGTATCCAACTGTCCTTAGGCGGTAGTTTCTTGAACCTGACCAACGTTCCAGACAGCGATCGGGCGCAGTTCCTGAATTCCGGTGCCAAGCTTCCCACCTACTGTCCTTCCAGCAGCAATCCCACCGGAGCCGTACTGGTCAACATCGTGAATTCCAATTTCGCGGCTCCAGACAACGAATTGCCCAATGCCACCGCTCCCGGCACCCCGGTTGCATCCTACGGATTTGTCCGGTTCAGAGCCAAGGTCAACTGATTGGGACTTTCTGATTGGGAATTTCCGACGGCGGGTATCCATCCGTTGCTCACAGCTCTTGAATTGCTGGTGCTTAATCCCTGGCACTCAATCGCTGACGTAAATTCCGAATTGCAGTGCTAGTGTTGCGCTCGTAACTTTCCTGCAAACAGGTTTGAATCAGATCTGGTAGATCAAACTCTGGCAAAAATTGGCTTTGCTCGGCCAGGATATATTGCTGGTTTTGCAGACGGTAAATTTGCAGCGTTTGCCGCTTCCAGAGCCAGACCTCCGGCACTCGGTAGGGCAAATAATCATTGACATCGGAATAACTCGTCACATCCACCTCAATCACCAAATCCGGTGGCGGATCCTGTTGCCAATTAATCCGATGCTTGCCCGAAATCGCAGACCAATGGTCGATATAAAAACAGAAATCCGGTTCAAGGCCGCTCTCCTCTGGCAGATCCATCGTAATCGGCGTGAAGGCGTCGTACTCCCGATCGCAATAGTCGAGTAGCGGTATCACAACTTGAGACAAAATATGGGCATCACGACCATGGATGGGCAGAGGGGCCATCAGTAAAATTTCTCCATGCCGAAACTTGATGCGAGGAATCGATCGATCGCCCCGCTGCTGCGTCAGTTGCTGGTATTCCTGCCAAGTTCCCGGCAAGCGAACCACTGCTCCCTGGGGTAATTGCAACGTTTCCGTCGAAATGATGGTGGTAATCATAGGTCGATCGTTGGCCTCACTAACCAGGGACAGAGGGACTCAGCAGGATGACCAGAGGCTAGACTTCTACGAGCTGGTTTTCCTGACGTAAACAGGACTCAATGAAGGGATCCAACTCTCCATTCATCACATCTTGAATGGCTGTAGTTTCAGATCCTGTGCGTAAATCCTTAACCAGTTGGTAGGGATGGAACACATAGTTCCGGATCTGGTTACCCCAGGCTGCTTCCACCATATCGCCTCGGATTTCTGCGATTTCCTTGGCTTTTTGCTCCTGGGCAACGACCAACAGCTTGGCCTTCAGAATCGCCAATGCCTTCTCCTTGTTTTGGAGTTGGCTGCGTTCCTCCGTACAGCGCACCGCAAGTCCTGTGGGTAAGTGCACAATCCGTACCGCTGTCTCCACTTTGTTAACGTTTTGGCCGCCTTTCCCCCCGGCTCGAGACGTCGTGATTTCCAAATCCTTTTCGGGAATCTCCAAATTTACGTCATAGTCGATCATCGGCATGACTTCCACCCCGGCAAAGCTGGTTTGGCGCTTACCGTTGGCGTTGAATGGCGAAATTCGCACTAACCGATGGGTGCCCTTTTCCATCTTGAGGTAACCGTAGGCATAGCGTCCCTCAATTTCTAACGTTGCCGACTTAATTCCGGCCTCATCTCCTTCCGAGAGTTCCAGCATGCTGACTTTGTAGCCGTGGGACTCCGACCAGCGGGTGTACATCCGTAACAGCATTTCTGCCCAATCCTGGGCATCAGTCCCCCCGGCCCCGGCATTAATCGTTAAGCGTGCGCCCTTGGCATCGTAGGGACCAGACAGCATCTGCTGAAGTTCCCACTGATCCAACTCCCGCTGCAAAAAGCTCAGTTGATCTTGGGCTTCGGTTAGGAGGCTCTCATCGGACTCCAGTTCCAGCAGTTCCAAGACCGTTTGCGCATCGGACAGGCTCGACTTCCAACGATCGAAGCTTTCTAGGTGCGACTTGTACTCGTTTAATTCCTGCAACGTTCCCTGGGCCTTAGCTTGGTCATCCCAAAAATCCGGCTGGGAGGCCGATTGCTCCAGGTCGTGAATTTTTGCATTTAGGGCAGGAACGTCAAAGATAGTCCTGGGTTTTACCCAGGCGGTCAGTGAGCAATTCGATGCTGCGTTTCAGTTCAACCGTATCCATCCCAACCTCTCAGTCAAAACATGTCAGTCAAAACATAGGCAGGAAGATGCCGTCGCTATAACTCCGCAATCTCTGGGAATCAGACCCGCCCCTCACGGTTATAGCCAGCCTTCCTGTGATGATTTTAGCGCGGGTTGATCGACGCAAGTTGTGCCTGCCGAGGCTGTAGTAGAGAGCTAGCCCCAAGAGGATGCTGACCAACACTGATGGATGCCCCTGCGAGGTCAATCTCTTAAGAGGAAATCCACTGTAGGGGTGATTCCCTTCTCAGTAATACGGAGAGAACAACCAGACCCATGACTAGACCCATGACTCATTCAATGAGTATAAATACTTTGTGAATACCCTGTCCGACCCTTCAATGGGGACATGGGTACTCCAAATTGCCGTCGATCGTCGTAACAATCTGTCACACTAGGCCGAATGTCGGAGAAATTTGCCGAAATGGCTGAAGTGCTTACGGAATGAAGAACTCAGCCATTTCATGCAGGTAAAACCGCCAAATTTTCTACGTAATTGTGCTGAGGATCCGATTACGGGTACTTAGAGACTCCCGTAGATCGACGATGGTTCGATCCCGGTCAGATATTGAAAATGATGACAACGGTGATTGAGAGATGACTTACAGATGATGGCAACTCAAACGACGGTGCGCTCTCGCGGAATGGAACTCTTGGCTGCATACCATGCCAAACCCTCCGTTCGCCTGCGCAATCAACTGGTTCAAATGAATGCAGGTCTGGTACGCAAAATTGCTCATCGTATCAGCCACCAGTGCGCAGAACCCTATGAGGATCTCGAGCAAATCGGCTACATGGGTTTGATTCGGGCGATCGAACGCTTTAACCCCAACCAAGGTTGCGCCTTTAGTTCCTTCGCAGTGCCCTACATCCGAGGCGAAATGCTGCACTTCCTGCGCGATCGCTCTGGTACTGTTAAGATTCCCCGCCGTTGGCAGCAACTCAACAAGGAAGGTCAAAAAGTTCGGGAAGCGTTGGCGGCGGAACTCAACCGCCAACCCACAGATGACGAAATTGCTCAAGAGTTGGGTGTGTCGGTGGTGGAATGGCGGGACAGCAAACTGGCGGCCAAGAACCGTCTGCCCCTCAGCTTGGATGCCACGGTGTGCCAACAATTGGATTCTCCCATGACCCTGGGCGACACGATTCCCGATGCCCACTACCAAGACCTGCAAAACTTGGAAGAAGATCGGCAACAGTTGCAAAAGGCTCTGAACCAATTGGAAGACAAGACTCGTCAAGCGATCGAGTATGTTTTTCTGCATGACCTTTCCCGGAAGGAAGTGGCTGAAAAAATTGGCGTTAGCCCCATGACCGTGACCCGTCGGATTCACCGGGGTGTGCAGCAAATGGTGACCATGCTGAAACCCCAAATGCTGCAAACCGATCCCTAAGAATTTTCCAGCAAGGTGTTGCCGAAGATTGTTAGCCTCTCCTCCGAGAGAGGGCGACTTAAAAGAGATCGCTAATAATCTTCAGTCATCCTCTAGCTTTTTGACTCTAGGACACTGTTTTGCTTTTCACTGCCATTTTGAAGATTACCATTTTGAAGATATTGATTCAGTTGGTTCAACAATTTGGCTTAACGATTTGACTCAAGAGATAGTTTGATTTAGTGATTTGGTTGAATATTTGACTCAAGTATTGACTCAAGTTTTGACTCTAGGACACCGATCGCTTCAATGACTTGTACGTTTAACTCATTCTAAAGTTTGAGTTCCCTGTAAGTTTGAACAATACTCATGCTCCTTGTCTGGACTGCCTCATCAGCAGTCCTTTTTTGTTGATGGTTTTCCCAGAACTGAAGTGACCGGGTTTCAGCTACCGGGTTTCAGCTACCGGGTTTCAGCTATAGGGTTGCGTAAACCGATAGGCTTTGCTGTCCTACAGCCGCTTCAATTAAATCTGCGGCTTGGGTCACACCGCCCGATCGCGCGATCGCCTGTTGCAGTCTTCGGGCATTGCGCCGATAGGATGGCTGTTGCAGAACTTGGATGATCGCCTGCTTGAGTTTAGCGACGGTAAGGCGATGGGGCGGAATCATCATGCCTGCACCCGACCAGACAATGCGGGCTGCTACGCCGGGTTGATCACTGGTGATGGGAATGGCGACCATTGGGACACCTTGCGTCAGGGTTTCCAGCGTTGTATTCAGTCCCGCGTGGGTGATGACTAAGCTAGCTTCCTGCAAGAGTTCTAACTGTGGTGCATAGGGAACCACGATCGGATTACCAGGGAGGGTGGGAATGGCACGATCGCAGTTCCCAAGAGAAATCACCAACTGCACGGGTAAATCCTGACAGGCTTGGGCGATCACTTCAAAAATCCACTGTTGCCGATTTTGTAAGGTTCCCAGCGAAGCATAAATTAAGGGGCGACGAGAATCTAGCTGCTGCCAAGGAAAGGGAATGGCAGGACGGGGTAGGGTGTAGTGATGAGGCCCAGTAAAGTGAAAATTCGCGGGCAACTGCGATCGAGGGAACTCAAACTCCGCAGGCTCTTGGCTAATTTGTAAAAGGGAGGAATAGGCGTCGTTATTATGTTGATAAATAGGTAACCCAAATCGTTGGCGATGGTGATTAATGGTTTTTGCTAGCGGCTTAACAATTTCGTGATTCATGCGAGCACCTATCCAATTTCGGATGCGCCCGTAGAGGCTAGGGTTGTACAGCCAATCAAACGTAATTGGAGGGATTAACGGATCGGTATTTAACACAACCGCACTACAAAAGGAAATATAGGGAATTTGTAGAATATCCGCGATCGTGCCGCCTTCTAAGGACACTTGATCGACAATTAAGACATCCACTTGGGCTTGTCGAATCACAGTGGGGGCATGGCGCAGGGAGGCATCATAGGTATGCGCGAGGTACTGTATCCCAAATTTGAGACCTTCCAGTTGGCTGAGTTCACCCAAGCGATCGTCAAACTGGGCAATGCTACCCTTGGGAAATTCGGCTTCTGCAATGATGGTGCAATCGCAACCAGCGGCGGTCACTCGTTCAAAACCATCGGCAAAAACGAAAAAGGTCACTTGATGGCCGCGCCGTTTAAGTTCGTGGGCGAGGGGCACCAGGGAGTTAATATGACCTGTTGCGGTGGGGCAGAGGATACCAAAATGGCTCATGGTCATTGCTGTATTAGGAGTTGCTAAGGAATACGCAGCTCCTAATACAGCAGATTTCCGATCCGCAAAAGTGTTGGTTGGGGCAGCGGGAGAAGGGAACGACTTTGCCGTTTCAGGTTGTTTCTTTCGGGGAGAACGGTCATTTATCCATGGACTTTTGGACAAACGATTGAAGCAGAAGCGGTCACACATTGGTTCAAGCAGGGTTGTTGGGAAGCCTGTTCGGTGTCCAGGAGTGGGGGAACTTGCCCAAAGACCATCTCGCAACTGAAATCTTCAAAGTTGGGTGTTAGGGTCACGGGAATTCCAAAGTCTTTGGTGAAAAATTCCTGGGTGGGCACTTTACACATATTGACGCACATCCCCACACAGCGACTTTGCTCTAGGTAGCGACATTTCTGGATATGGACTCCACTGCGCTGCATTCGGGTTTCGCCCCTAGGAGAAGTGACTTCCACCGATCGCACTTCACAGGGGCCAACCAACCATTCAAACAGTTGTGTCGCGAACCAGGCATTTAATTCACAGACTAAGGGAGTGGGACGCGAAAAGGTGCGGATGGCCCAGAGCACTGGAGCAGGGATGAGCGATCGTAGAACAACTCCGACAAGGGCTTGTTGCTCCTCTGCATTGCGCCCCTGCATAATTTTCTGCGAGAGATGCACAAACCCGTCATAGCCAGGGTAGGGACTACTCTGTCCCACGGCTTTGGACATTTTGTGGGAAAAGAGCCAGATAAACCCCCGATCGAACCAATTATCGTGATAGACTGTTGCCGCTTCGGCCCCTGAGGACTGTAACGGCTGAGAAGTGTTTGGGGCTGTAGTTTCCGGGGGAATTGACATCACACAGATCTCGTAAAGGTGCACTCACTCTAGAATGGGAACAGGTAACGGCTTGCAAACCAATGACTCCTGTATTTCTAGAGGCCCTTTCCATTTTAAAGGGTGTTTCAGGGCTTGGGAGGCTGGTTGCCGAATGCTCCTAGGACTTGCTGATATCCTTTGGCGATCGTGTGTCTCGCTGGCCCTCTCCCATCCCCGTTCCCATGAACCAAAATTCCTCACCCTTCTGGCCCGATGATTTAGAGCAATGGCGAAAAACGCTGGCTGTAGCAAATTACAACAACATTTTATGTCACTGCCGTGAATGTGATCGGGAATGGGTTTCTTCCACAACGGAGGAAATTTGTGAATGTGGCAGTCAACGGATTCAATATCTTCCCTGCTGGCAATTTCCCGATGATTAGTAGGTTGAACTGGCTGATTTGTGAGGATTGCAGCAGTTTTTGGGATCGCATCAGTCCTTAAATCTTTCACGTCAAAAAACGGCTCTACTGATTCTGCGTCATAAATTGTGAGTCATAGATTTTTAAGTTTAATCACTATGGCTGTAGCGACTTATGTTATTCGGACAATGACGCGGCGGGATTTGGATGTTGCGATCGCTTGGGCGGCGGCGGAAGGCTGGAACCCCGGTTTGCAGGATGCGGTGATTTTCTATGCGGCGGATCCCCAGGGCTTTTTGATGGGATGGTTGGGGGAGGAGCCGATCGCGGCGATTTCTGCGGTGAAGTATGGGGATTCCTTTGGATTTCTGGGGTTTTACATCGTTAAGCTGGAGTACCGGGGCCAGGGCTATGGGATCAAAATTTGGAAGGCAGCCCTGGAGGCGCTGTCGGGGCGTACCGTTGGCCTAGATGGGGTGGTGGTGCAACAGGCCAATTATCAAAAGTCTGGATTTACTTTGGCCTACCGTAATATTCGCTATCAGGGCACTGCTTCCCATGGATCGATCGAGCATCTTGGGGATGTTCCAGTGGAGCTCGTGCCGTTGTCCACGATCGACTTTGAGCAGGTGTACCACTACGATCGACCGTTCTTTCCCGACGATCGCCGCACTTTTCTGCACAGTTGGATTAATCAGTCGGATAGTTACGCGATCGGGCTTGTGCAGAGTGGGCAGTTGGTGAGCTATGGGGTAGTGCGGCCTTGCCAGTCGGGCTATAAGATTGGCCCTTTATTTGCCGATCGACCAGAGTTTGCTGAGCAACTGTTTACTGCCCTGCAAACCCAGGTGCCGCAAGGAGCCGCGATTTTCCTAGACGTGCCGGAAACCAATGGGGCAGCGGTGGAACTGGCGCAGCGGCATCACCTGTCGATCGCCTTCGAGACCGCAAGGATGTACTTGGGCGAAACGCCAAATCTACCGATCGATCGGATGTTTGGCGTCACCACCTTTGAATTGGGGTAAGTTCGGTGGATAACACTGTCCTTCACAAATCCCCTGTACTGGGATGGAGAATTCACTTTCGGGGGGTGTCGGGGGAGTAGAGTCCCCTGACAGGGCAGGGGGGCGGGGAGAAGTTCCCCGATCTTTTCTGCGGAGCAGCCCCGACGATCGCGCGACATCACGAATTCATTGTGACGTTAATTGATTGATGTAATCTACCGCGATCGCATATCGCTGATAGCATTACGGGCAACCCCCGCGATCGCCTGATCCGTCGCCTTGGGCAGATGGTAATATTTCCCACCCGCCTTAGCCGCCAGTTCCTTGGCCAGTCCCGTAGAAACGAATTTGTTTTCCGTATCAATCACCAGGAACTGCATCCGAGTTGCGCCGATCTTCGTGGCAATCTCCAGCAATTCTGCCTTAATATCCGGCTTTTCACCTTCCGGTAGCGGCTCACCCAGCGATCGGGCCAAGGGTACATTCCCTCGCCCGTCGGTAATTGCCACAATCACCACTTGACCAATATCCCCCGATTGCAGGGAATTCATGCCCACCCGTACCGCTTGGGTCAAGCCGTGGGCCAAGGGCGATCCACCTCCGCAGGGTAGGCGATCGAGGCGACGTTTGGCCGCTTCGATCGATCGGGTGGGCGGCAACAGCACTTCAGCAGCTTCTCCTCGGAAGGGAATCAGTGCCACCTGGTCACGGTTTTGGTAGGCTTCCGTCAGGAGGCGGAGAACGGCTCCCTTGGCGGAATTCATCCGGTTCAGCGCCATGGAACCCGACGCATCCACCACAAAGACAATTAACGCCCCCGCCTTCCGCGCCATCCGTTTCGCCCGCACATCGGACTGCTCCACGAATACCCGCTTACGGGTGGTGGGATTCGCTTCCAACGCACGGCTGCGTCGGGATTTTTGGTAGGGAGCCGCCGATCGTAACGTGGCATCCACCGCAATCCGGCGTACCTTCCCACGCGGCAAAATCGGCTTCACATAGCGACCCCGATCTTCCGTAAAGATCACCGATCGGCTCCCGGACTTCCCTTGCTTGGCCGCCTTCTGGGCAAAGTACAGCACCGAGTCATCCATGATCACCCCTTCCGGATCAAAGATGAATTCTTCAGGAATATCGGGCATTTCCTGCTCGTCCTGAGTCTCGTTCTCGTTATCCTTTTCGTCCTCTTCCTGCTCTTGGTCGGAGGAATCCTCAGGATCGTCCTGGGCTTGGGGTGGGGGTGGCGG
>NZ_JBLZFX010000136.1:0-12374 GCF_050753345.1 Alkalinema pantanalense CENA528
TCCAGCGTTATACTCAGACCAGTTGCGGATGCGGTATTGAGGTTTCATGGCTTGGTTTTTGTGTGGTAACTGAAACTTACCATGCCTCTACCCTTCCGCAACCCCCCTTCATGCAACAACGCCGATTGAATGAATTGAGTCGCTGGTTCAGGTAAGGGGAATTTACCAGTTTTTGCTTTGATAATGATCTCCCAACTGCTGGCAACACTGACGTAAAGCGTATTATTTGAATCAGCAATAATGTCACGAACTGTTTGGGATGGTTTTTGGTTGTTGGTTACCCACCAAAGTAGTGTATGGGTATCGAGGAGCGCTTGCATAAATTTATTGTGGGTCGGCGGGATTTAGGAATCCATCAAGGATATCTTCGGGTAAGGGATCGTTGAAGTCTTCTGGAATGGTGAGTTTGCCTGCGTATTGTCCAGGGATGCGGGGTTGTGGTTGGCGTTGGGTGGGGGTGATGCGGGCGATCGGTTGTCCAGCTTCGGCAATAATGATTTCTTCGCCTTGAAGAACACGATCGAGGAGTTGGGCAATATTGGCGGTGGCTTCGGGGAGGGTGACGTAGGTAATCATGGTTGTGGGATTGCTGGAGGAATTTGATGGTTGCATTATAGGTTATGGGTAGGGGAATGCTTTCAAGGTATGGATTCTAGCTGTTGCAGTTGTTCTTGTGCCCATTGGCGGAGTTGATCGTCGGGGTCGTTGAGGGCTCGATCGCGGAGGAGTTCGAGGGTCTTGGGGTGAGATGGATAGTGTTTTAAGAGAGCATGAAGAGCTATTTGGCGACAATTCTCACGCCAAGATTCTGATGGACAACATGGATCATTTTCAACTACTTCGCAAAAAAGCTCAAACACTCCTGAATCTTGACTAAAATGTTCGGAAAGACGATACAACAATGCAGTTCTGACAACATAATTCTTGTCTTGTGTAGCACGTTTTTTCAGTAATTGTAAAATATCTGAATTGTGACGAAGGTATTTCGCACCTATGCCAATAATGCCAGATATGACAAGAGGAATTTTTTCTTGCTGGAAACATTTTATTAACCACGGTAAAGTTTCTGGATGATGAGAAAAATGGAATGCTACCTCTTCAATCACTTCTAGCCTTACCCATGGATCATTATCTTGAAAGCATTGCTTAAGCCAAGATAGAGTTTCTGGATCATTTGATAAAGTGTAGGAAACTGCTTTTAACGAAGCGCGTCGTACTTGAGAATCCGTACTCTGCTGTGCGCATCGCTTGAGCCAAGATAAAATAGAGAAATCATCTTGAAAGTAACGAATGATTGTTTGACAAATTGCATCGGCAGCTTTTCCGGTTAATTTCCTGTCAGAGTGGTCTTCTAATTCTTGTTTGAGCTTTTGCAATAACTGATTGGCAAGAAATGGAGGATGAATTCCTGAATCAACAAAACAATCTGCAGCTAGCAAAATGTGAGCGAAACCCTCTTTTTTAATTCGATTTTCACCAAATTTTCGATATGCTAACTCATCAAAAAATATATCCTGTGCAATTTCTTGAGATAGCAAAAACTCAATTAATTGAGCAGCAAATTTAGGATCGATCGCCCCACAAATCAACCTCAAAACCTCATGCCACGTCTCATCCTGCCAATGCTGCCAAAACACCTCATCCCGTAACTGCTCAAACGTCAACTCCCGCGACTTCTCAAATCGATGCACAATCTCCATCGCACAGAAATACTCCAAAAACGTGCGATGCACAAACCCGTAAGTATCCGCCCCCCGATCGCACAAAATCCAATTGCGATGCCGCAACTGCTCAATTAACTCATTCGCCTTTTCCCTCGGAGCCTCAAACCCCTGCTCCCGCAAATAATCCGTCAAAATCCGCACCAAGCGATCGGCCCGAATCAAATTTCCCTTCAACCCCTCATCACTCGTCTGCATCTCATAGGCAATCAACCGCAGCATCTCCTGCTTCTCCCGCCGCCCGATCGCATCCATTGGCAACTGCAACCGCTTATGATCCACATCCCAGTGATACAACAACACCCGCGACGCCTGATCATACAAATCCGCCCGATCGCGCGGTAACTCCTGCCGCCGATTCAAAATCGCCATCATCGTCAACAGCAACGGATTATCCGCCAAATTCTGAATCGCCTGAGACTGCTCGATCGCCTCCTTTAACCGCGTGACCAACCGCCCCTTATCCGGATCGCCACCCAACGCCAAATCGTACCAGCGATCGATAAACTCATGCATCTCCTCCCGATCCAACGGCTGAATCGTAAACTGCTGAAAACCCGCCTGCTGTAAGCGCTCCGGGTTATAGCCAACAATCCGCGAAGTCACCAACACCTTCGCCTGCGGATACTGCTGACTAAACCGCACAATCTCATCCACGATCGTCCCTTGAGTCGAGCGATCGAACACCTCATCCAACCCATCAAACATCACGATCGTCGGTTGCGACTGCAAATACTGGTGTAACTGCAACGGATCAAACTGCCAATCCGCCCCCTTGCCCCGATGCCAAAACTCCAAAAATCCCTTCACCCCATCCAGCACATATTCCCGCAACTCAATCAACAAGGGCAAAGCTTCCGTCTTCCCCTCCACCCATTCCAACGCCAAATACTGCAACAACGTCGATTTTCCCGCCCCCGGATCGCCCAAAATCACCGCTTTCTGAGCATCTGCTACCGCCCCCAAAACCTTCCGCGCAGGCTGCTGAAAATACTCCTGCCGATACACCGCCAACGCCTCCGCCGATAGATCCGCCTCCAAGCCCCCCTCTGCCTGCAACTGCCGCTTCACATCCAGCGGAATCTCATAGCGCAACGGCGGCAACGCCTCCCGCACCGTCTGCTCAATAAACATCCGCCACAGCTTGATGCCATCCGCCTGATAGGTACTATCCAACGTATACAGCTTCAAATAGCCATAGCTACACTGCAAACTCTCCCGGTACTTCGCCACATCAAACCCAGGACTCACCCCCGCCAGTTGCTGCAAACTCTCCGCCTGCTGTTCCAGCAACTCCATCTCCAACAAAGCCCGCAACTCCGGCGTTTCCCGCACAATCCGCCGTACCTTTTTCAGATACAAACTGCCCACCCCATCCCAATCAAATCCCTCCGGCATCGGCGTAAACGGCTTGCCTTTGCGCTGCGATCGCCCCCAAACCGCTGCCAGTGCCACCGTATCCACCTGCTTGCAATCCTTCTCAAATGCCTGCCCCAGCAACGGCTTTACCGCATCTTCCTGCACAAACTGCACCAAATTCGCCTCATAGCGATCGCGAATCTCCGCACGCGACAGTTCCCGATCCTCCAACTCCTCAACCACGATCGCGAGAAACTCCTGCAACGCACTCGCCACCGCCTTCTTCGTCACATCCGGCTTCGTCCGCGCCACCCCAGCCTTCAAAGAATCCTTGAAAAAATCCTTCACATAATCTTCCGCCGCCGCCTGCCCCAGCTTGAGCACCTGGTCAAACACCAGTTGGCCCACACCCACTGCCCCAGCCGTCGCCAACCACTCGAAGACCATACGCTATTCCAGGAACGGAGATTATTGCTTCAATTATATCCAACCAGCTCCAGCCAGACCGCTATGCAACAATCTTCACCATTGTTCGATCGTCATTGTTCGATCGTCCCCCTGCACTCCAGAAGATACCCTGGGTGAACTAATGCAACAACTCCGCCAAAAAGCGTTCCAAATGATAGAGTGCAAGCTGGTTACTTACCCCATTAAAGACCGCATCAAAGGCATGATCGGCCCAGGGAATTTCGAGAAAGAGGCTGGTTGAATTGTGGGCTAGTAATTTCTCATGCAATGCCTTACCAAATCGAGATTGCACAACATTATCCTTGCCCCCATAAATTAGAAACGTGGGAATTTGCGATCGCGTCACCCATTGCAACGGCGAAGCTTGGCGATAGCGATCGGGAAACTGTTGCGGATTACCGCCGAGAAACTTTTCCAACACATCCCGACTATTAATCGGATCAGGAGTGGGAACATCGTAGTATCCCGCTGTGAGATCGACGGGACTGTAGTAGGCGACAACGGCACGGAGATCGATCGGGGCAGGCTGATAGGCAGTCACCAGTGCCAATTGTGCTCCAGCGGATTGCCCTAAAATTGCCACGCGATCGAGATTGGTTTCGTAGGTCTGAGCGTGGGTTTTGAGATATTCCAATGCTGCGTGAATGTCTTTTAATTGGTTGGGGAATTGGGATTTAGGCGCATGGCGGTAGTCGATCGCCCAAACCACATAGCCCTGCTGCGCCAAATAGCGACCGAGCTTTTCCATATTTTTCGGTTGTCCCCGCTGCCACGCACCTCCATAAACCATAACAATGCCGGGATAATAGCCTGTTTTTTCCGGCTGATAGATGTTCAAGCGCAAAGACACTCGATCGATCACACTAAAGACAATGTCATGAACTTCACGGATTCGTGGTTCGGTCAACCCTAGAAATGCTTCCCGAAAACGGAAAGGCATTTTTCGGAAATGCTGTTGTCGTTCAGGAGCAAGGGAGTTCAGGAACTTGTGGTTGAAGGTTTGCCGGAACTCCTGCGTTATTTTGCTATGGGCGATCGGGAGTTGCAGCAGCGGCCACAGTGCCAGCACAATTGCCAAGACATTTGCCGCGATCGTCAGTTTAAATAGCCCATTCCCCCGATGGCTTCCCAGAGTCACCGCCGCCAGTCCCCAATTCACCAACAATAGCCAGGGACTCACTTCCGGTGCCCCAACGCTCAACGGTAGCAGCGCAAAAATGGGAGCCGGAATGAAAATCCAAAGACTCAGGAAAAGACCGATCGTGCTGACTCCCAACAATAGCCCAAATAAGAAACTCACCATGGATTATCCTCCTGAATTACTGGGCCGTTGGGCTGGCTGGATTCCCGCAGTCTGGGTTGGCGGGGATTGATTGGTTAAAATGACTCCGGCAATGACCAAGCAGCCACCAACGACTAGCGAGGGCTGTAAGGATTCCCGCAGAAATAGAATGCCCATGATTACCGCAGAAACAGGAACGAGGTTGGTGAAAATTGCTGTACGGCTGGCTCCGATCGTTTGAATGCCTTTGGAATACCAGAGGAATGCTAGAACCGTCCCCAAAATACCCATATAGGCAATGCTAAGGGCAGCGATCGGGGTGATGTGGGTCAATGCCTGCAAGAAATTTTCCGTTAATGCCATGGGAAATAAACTAATCGCCCCAATCACACAACTGTAGGTCGTTACCACTAACGGAGACATCTGTTGTAGAATCTTCTTGCTCAGCAGGGTATAGGTCACCCAACTAGTGACACAGCCCACCAGTAGCCAGTCCCCTAAGCCAATCCCTGTATGCAACAAATTGAGAGGATTTCCCTGGGCAATGACGATCGCGACTCCCAATAGGGAAATCAGGGTGCCCAATATTTTGGATCTAGAAAGCGGTTCTCGGTAAAAAACTGCCGAACCCAAGGACACTGCGATCGGGTTAAAGGCCACAATCAGCGAAGCACGGCTGGCGGGGAGTAGCTTCAGTCCCCCGAGGAAAAAGGCATTGTAAGCAAAAATTCCAGCCAATCCCATCAAAGTTACCCCGACCCATTGGGAACGGTTCAGGCGGGGGAGTTTTCCAAGCTGGAGCCAACAGAGTAGGAGTAATAAAATGGCCGCGATCGCAAAGCGGAGAAAGGCTACGGAGAAAACCCCAACGCTCTGTACTGCGATGCGCCCTGCAATAAAGGTTCCGCCCCAAATCAGCGTGGTTAGTACCAGTTGCGCATAGATGGTGGCCGATCGCCGAGGTGGAGAAGATCCTAAACTCATGGGCAATCCTGGATCTGTGCGCCATTCTGAGGGGCAGATCCCTCAGATACAGCCTCTAGCAGCGCTTCTGGCGTTAACTGGTAATGGGCCAGAACCTGATGAATAAACGCTGTCCAGATTTCATTGGGTTGCCAAATCTGTTCTAAATCCCGTTGAGCAATCTCATGGCTTTCCTGTTGCTGAATCCGTCGCCACAGATAGACAAAAACTGAAACACGCTTGTTTGCCGCACAATGAATAAAGAGTTTCCGATCGTGGCGACGTTTCATAATCTGACAGAAAAACTCAAAATCCATCAGCGTTGGTTTATCCCACACGACGGGAATGTGGAAGTATTCCAAGCGGGCGGATTGGGCGACCGCAGATTCATTGAGCAAAGCATTGTCGGAACTACTCAAGGCCAAGTTAATGACCGTTTGATAACCTGCGGCCTTGATAGCTGCAAACTGAAATGCATTCGGTTGTCCGGCGGTTCCGATTCGATCGGAAATCCGGAAAAAGTTTGCAATTTCTTCTACACGATCGCCCATAACTGACTCTACCCTAAACGTTCATCCTAACCTAAAAGTCGATATCGCCGAATATCCGGCATCGCCGCCACAATGCCATCTAGCTGCGCCATTGCGGCCTGTAAATGGGGCGTCTGGAGATGGGCTTCTAGGGCTGCCTCCGACTGCCATTCCTCGATAAAGGTCAAGTCAGTGGGATCCTGGAGATTTTGGTGCACCTCGTATTGGATACAACCCGCTTCCTGCCGGGTCGGTTCCAGAATGCTAAGGGTCAGGGATTTTAAGGCATCAATTTGGTCAGGTTTTGCAATCACATGGGCAACAACACGAATCGTCATAGCGTTAGCTCCCAAAATTCATTCTTCAATAACTCATCATCCACGGATACGCCAGAGAACTACTGCCGGATCTGTCGCTCCAGCACCATATACCGAAAAATATATTCCACCAATTCAATGGCATTACGAGCCCCTTGCGTGGAATTGGCCCACACCGTCACGCCATGGTTCCGAATCAAGAGGGCGGGAATTTGCGGCGGTTGTTTAGAGAAGCGATCGCGGATTGCATCGGCAATTTTGGGCACATCCAAATGGTTGGCAAATAGGGGCATCATGCACTGGGGATCTTCCTCCCACAGGCCCAGTCCCTTAATCATTTCCAAGGGGGGCAAGGGCAATGCCTCTGCTGTTGTGAAATTGGACACTAAATTGGCTTCTACGGAATGGACATGGTAACAGGCTTTCGCTTCGGGAAATAGTGCGTAAATGGCTTCGTGAATCGAAGTTTCAGCGGAGGGTTTATCCGTAGGCCGACTGCCTTCCCATTCGCCGCTGGGCTGCATGTGGATGAAATCATGGATCATCAATTCGCCTTTGGATTTGCCACTCGCAGTAATCCAAAAACTACCATCCTCCCGCCGTGCCGATAAATTCCCCGCCGTGCCCCACATCCAACCCCGATCGTGGAAGTACTTCGCCGCACTAATTAAATCATTCCGTAGATCTGTCATTCTCCATTCCCTTACTTGATGATTGCCAATTTATTTTTGGCGACGTTATAGTCTTCAATTCCATGAGTTAACCGTTTAAGATTCCTCCCAGCGTTGGGCTAAGTAATCGCGAATTTCAAAGAAATCATTCCAGGGAATGTAGGATTTGCCATGCTCATCCAGGTATTGCGCCAGTCGATCGCGGGCAAAAACCACGGGAGCCGCCAAGGCCATGTTTAGATCCGTAATCGAATCCCCGATCGCGATCGCTTCTTGGCAGGGATACTGGGCCATCACGTTTACCTTGGCTACCAGTTCCGTCCCATCTTCGTAGGTGGGAATGACGCGGCAGTAGTCCTGGGACAGATCCAAATCTACCGCATGAATGCCCGCCATCCGAGGCTTCAGATCCGCCAGCACCGTTTCCACCATGCCCCGCACACCGCCGGAAATGACGACGAAGGGGACTTGGTGACGATCGAGAAAGTCCAGCAATTCCGGCAATCCAGGGCGCATGGTTTTGCTGCGGGAAAATTCCAAAATCTCTGGATATTGGCTGGCCGGGATAGATTCCAACAGTCGCCGCACGCCTTCTCGCAGAGTCAGCCGCCGCGCATACATTTCCGGCATCAATTCAGCAGACAATTGCGGTGTAAATGCTTTGAGCAACGCCACGAAGGTTTCTTCAGCGGTAATCGTTCCGTCAAAATCCGAAAAGACGACTCGTTGATATTGAACCGTGGGGGAGTTTGATACATTGAATGCTTGGGGCTGTGTCTCAGTGATCATGGTGGCTATGGATGCGATGGTTGGTATCGTTGCTGTAAATGATGACGATGGGTTTGTCTAAGTCCCCCATTTCTCCAACGCCATTCGTAACGCACTGGGTGGAACTTGTGAAATCTCAAAGGGATGGCCAGGAGTCGCCTGCTGCAATGCTTCAAAAAACGCCTGTACCCCAGCCCCCGCGCCCTGGGGATGATCCATAATGCCAGTTCCCGCATTTAGAATGACATCCTGACCGTAATCCGCCAATGCCTTGGGGACAATGCCGGGATGAATGCCTGCGGAAGGAACGGGAAAGACATTGCGCGATCGCAGGGCATCTCGAATGGCAGCTTCCTCCTGGGCGGCAAAGGGCAAGTTGCCATAGTGGGCGGGATAGAGCACGGCATCGGCTCCGGCATGGGCCGCCAACGTTCCCAACACAACGGAATAGGCGAGGCCATGATCGGGAGCCCCACACATCGCCCCCGCAAAGGCTGGATGCATCAAGATGGGAACGTTCACCTCAGGATCGATCGCCAACGCTTCCAAGACCGAAAAGCCGTAGGTCAGGACGTTGAGCAAGAGGGCATTGGCTCCAGCGGCGACTAAGCGACGGGCATTGTCCAGCAAATCTGCCGCTCTACCCGTGACGTTAACGGCATAGAGTAGTTCTTTGCCCGTATTGGCTTTGACCGCATCGATTTCCCGGCGGCAGGCTTTGAGGCGCTCCAGGGTGGGAGCCACCTCCAAATTACCGAGAATTTCATCGTCCTTAATCACGTCCAGACCCGCGATCGCCACTTCCCGCAAAATTTGGGCGTGATCCTCAGCGGTCAGGCCCAGAGCAGGTTTAAAAATCGCCATTACCAAAGGACGATCGTGAACCTGGACACGATCGCGAATACCGGAAATCCCAAAGCGACAATGCTGGCCGTAGGTCTCCGGCAACCGCACTGCGATCACCTTTGCCGCCCCCGCCATAGAGTATTTCCCAAAGATCATCGTTAGTAAACTAGCAATGTCTCCTTCGGTATTGGCAATGGGAAAGCGAACGGTGGCAATACTGGTACCGTCTTCGTTGTGCTGCGTGGAAACCACCTCCGCCAGAAAGGACTGGAAGGCTTGTTCCCGGTGGGCAAAGCGTGCATCCCAAGTGCCGACCGTTTGCCCGATCGCGATCACCTTCGCCTGTTTTGCCGCATCAACGCCTGCTGGGAAGCGATAATCGACTTCGATCGACTGTGCTGAAATGACCATTGATGTTTCAACCGTCCTACACTGCTGTCAGCCGGGGCAAACGGATGGAAGTCTCGGTATATTCGGGTACCCAGCCAGCGGTTCCCGCGAAGTAGCGCACGGCTTTGACCCGACGGCTGGGGGTGAGGTAGAACCAGTGTTCGGTTCCGGCGGGGACGTTGATGTATTCTTCCGCTTGTACAGTCAGTTCCACTTGGGAACGATCGGGCAGGACAAAGCCAAAGACCCCTTCGCCATCGACGATGTAGCGGACTTCGTCGTCGGCATGGGTGTGGACTTTTTCAAATTTTGCCAGCAGGGTGTCTAGGTTCGGCACGTCGGGGTGCAACACGATCAAATCCCGCGAGGTATAGCCTTGATTTTCTTTGAGACTATTAAAGTAGTGATCGAGCCCTTGTAGCACCTGTTCCTTTTGTTCATCATTCAAACTGGCGCGGGACAGGAGTTCCTGCACTTGGGGATCGGTGCCCGTTGTCCAGTGGTTGAGTTGAATATTGAGGGGTGCGAGGACTTCCGCGATCGCTCCTAAATCCGTCAGTTCTGTGCCGTTTTCCAATCGCAAAGTTGCCATAAATCATGCTCCCAAGTTGACCCGAAGTTCATTATAAGACAAGGGTTCCTGATAGAGGGGTTTCCGGGCCGACGGCAAAGGTGGGAATCGCCATCTCAGCGATATTCCCTCTGTCTAAACCTCCTGTCCGGGAGATCGAAGAGGAGAGGCTATAATTTCACTACTGCCTCGGCTGAGTTCAGTCATGCTCCATAGCCATGCAACACCCCAAATTGCCTGAAATTCTTGCTCGTCTCCGACAATATTTGGAGGCGCTTTATGGCGATCGCTTAGCGCAAGTGATTCTCTATGGTTCTCAAGCTCGATCGGAGGCAACTCCAGAATCAGATATTGACATTCTGGTGGCCTTGAAAGGAACCGTAGATTTTGCTTTAGAAGTGCAACGGACAAATGATTTTATTGCGGATCTCTGTCTGGAAAGCGGAACTCTGGTTTCTGTGACCCTCGCATCACTAGAGCAAGTCGAATCGGCCCAAGCCCCGTTTTTTCGGAACCTCCGGCGGGAAGGCATCCTGGTATGACCAAAGAACAACAAGCTCTACCGTGGCCAACCTTATCTAGGTGAGCACAGAAAACTCAATTGATTCAATTCACAGGAAGCTGTGCAACTAATAGGAAGTAATTAACAGTTCAGTGATTTTGCCGCGCTTGCTGCCGTTGGAATTGATATGGCGGGATGCGTAAATCGTGTGAATGTTGTAGCCTGCGTATAGCTCACGGATGAACTCACAATCCGAGTTCGACAACATCACCTTCACCCCCCGATCGCACAACTTGGCAAAAACATCCCGCAGCTGAGTTTGCTCCGCTTCCAAAAACGAATAGCGGTTGTAGGACGTAAATTTGCTAGTAGGACTGATGGGATGGTAGGGCGGGTCAAAGTAGACAAAATCCTTGGACGACTTGGCATACTTCAACACCTCTTCAAACCCCACGGGTTCAATGCGCGTTGACTTTAAAGAGGCCGAACAAGCCCGCAGCAGATCGGGATCGTAAATGCTGGGGTTCTTGTATTTCCCCATCGGCACATTGAAATGGCCCTTGGAATTTTCCCGGTACAAGCCGTTAAAACAGGTCTTGTTGAGGTATAAAATTCGAGCCGCTCGCTCCAGATGATTCCCCGTCCAGAACCATTCATCATTGACCATCACCTGCGATCGCACATGGTAATAGTGATCTTCGCAGTGGCGATCGTGGTGTTCGCGCAGGAGATCGATCACGTTATGGACATCATCGCGGATGCACCGATAGACGTTAATCACTTCGAGGTTAATATCCGCCAGGAAGCTCTTTTTGGGTCGCAAATGGAAAAAGACAGCACCTCCCCCCAAAAACGGCTCGTAGTAGGTCCGATAGTCTCTGGGGAAGAACGATTCATACTGCGGAAGCAGTTGACTTTTCCCACCAGCCCATTTAAGAAAGGGGCGGGGAATGGCAGTGGGTCGAACTTGGGTCAGCATTCGTCTATCATAAAAGGAATTTGCAGGATTGAAACGAATTTATTACTATGCAAGACCTTTGGACAACAATCTCTAAATATCCCCGTTTTTTAGCTGGCGTGATCCTGGGTGTGTTTGTGAACCTGTTGGCACCGCTAGTCCCACTGTTTAAGCGTCCCGTCACTGCGATCGCGCTGATCGGCGTCATGTTAGGAATTGTGGGCTTTTTTGTATTTACCTTGCAAGGGATGCTGGGTCTGAATCCCGTCTGAGCTAGAATCTAGCCAGGGGAAACGCCCAGGAGGGAAACTATGGCAACCGATCGACGAGTAGCTCGCGTGGCTGAACAGATCAAACGCGAGGTCAGCCAACTGTTAATGAGCGGAATCAAGGACGATCGCGTCGGCACGGGCATGGTCAGTGTGACGGATGTGGACGTTTCCGGCGATTTGCAGCACGCCAAAATCTTCGTCAGCATCTACGGTACCGATGAAGCTCGGGCGGAGACGATGAAGGGCTTGCAGTCTGCGACGGGCTATGTCCGCAGTGTGCTGGGGCAGCGGGTACGGCTACGGCGCACCCCAGAGGTGATCTTCGTGGAAGACCGATCGCTGGAGCGGGGCACGCAAATTCTGGGGCTGATCAATCGGCTGACGGAAGAGCGGAAAACCTCTGGGGTTGAGGAATGGCTCGATCAACCGGAGGAAGACGGGGCGGAGGATGAAGTCACGCCAGCGGTGGAATCTTAATACCAAATCAACTTGTGATTGCAATGCGTCACGATCCCCCTAAATCCCTCTTATTAAGGGGGACTTTGAAACAATTTGACTGAATTCTCCCGTATTTCTAGCGTCAGCGGCGCGTAGCGCGGGGGCTAGCGATTATCTTGAAAGTCAAGTAGGTTGGGGCAGAACTTGCCCTGGATTAGCTATGGCCGCAGGGTTCCAGAAGGTTCCCTGCTTGACCATGGCATTGAGAATCGTCAGCAACTTTCGCATACAAGCCACTAACGCAACCTTCTTGGCCTT
>NZ_JBLZFX010000137.1:0-11844 GCF_050753345.1 Alkalinema pantanalense CENA528
TGACGATGACGACCAGATTTCTGGGTTCCAGCTATTCCCCGCCGTCATGGAAGGAATAACTTAATGGACAACCTTACGGGATTTTTTTGATCACGTCAACTCTTGAATTGTTAACTCTTTTTGCTAAATCTTTGTCAGCAAAGTTTGCGGGGCAACCCCGGAACAGGTAGCAACGCTGACAGAAGGCACAGCCGCCGGACTAGCAATCAGGGCGATCGACCCATCGGCCTTGCGTTGAAACCCAGAGGCTTGAATAAGAGTGGATTGAGGCGTAGGACTGGTAGCGATCGTGTTTGACTGACCACGGTAGGCAGACAAATCACGCAGATCCTTCCAAGTCCGATCGCCCGTCACTTGCTGATTGGGGTTCTGGGGAATGCCGCCCCGCCCCGTTGCCACAAACTGACTCCCTTGATTACTTGAACACCCCGTTGCAATCTTTTGCGAAGGATCTGAAACATTGACAGGTAATTCTGTTAATCCTGCATTCGGATCAGTGCCGATCGTATTCACTTGCACTGTCCCATTAATGCCAAATTCTGAACTTGCCGTGATGTCACTCTTGGGGGTTAACTTCGGTCGAAATTGCAATCCTAAAAGTGCTTGAGTCGTGATATTAATATTCCCACCACTACCCAAAACTGCATTGGCAACAATGTCACTATTTTCATTTTCCAGTCCCACGATCGCCAATGCTTTGATGTTAATATTTCCACCTGTGGAAGCACCCTTTGCATTGGTTGTAACGTTACTTCCGCGACGAAGCAGTAAGACTTCCTTTGTAGTCAGATTAATATTTCCCTGACCTCCACCGTTGACCTCTGCACGTAAGCTTGCACCATTATCTAAAAAGATATTATTAGCATTAATATTTAAGTTTCCTGCGTTCCCTATACCAGTATTACTGACCGTGACTTGCCCCGCATCCCGAACCTGTACAGTATCGGCAGTGATATTGATAGACCCAGCATCGGAAGCCGTGGTAGAAGATGCCGTAATCGCACTGGGGAGATACTGGCCATTGACCAGAGTCTGAGAAATACCTTGAATATCCAGAGTTTTAACATTCAAGTTGATATTTCCTGCGGAACCTTGCCCTTGGGTGGAAGAGGCAATCTGCCCCCCATTAAAAAGCCGCAGGCTATTAGAAGTTAAGGTAATCTTCCCCCCTGAACCCACGGAATTGGCATTGACAGAAACCGTAATACCACCGGGTGCCTGTTCGATGACATCAACCACCGGATCGCTAACACTCACATCGGTCGCATGAATGGTGATATTCCCCGCTTGCCCGGTTCCCGTTAGAGTAGAGCGAATCGCCCCGCCGTTAGAGAGTTGCAAATGTCCTACGTCAATGGTGATATTGCCTGATTGCCCTTCCGTTCGGCCAATTCCTGTAGCGATACCCGACAACAGGTAATCAGGTGTGTATCCCGATATCTCTAGGCTTTCACTAGCGCGAATCGAAATGTCTCCCGCCTTGCCCGTGGGTGCAGAGATTGGATCAAAAGCCACCAGAGCCGAACTAATAATGCCACCATCTGACACTCGGATGCGATCGGCATCAATGGTAATCTTGCCACTCTCATTATTCTTGCCACTAAAGAGGTTGGTGGTAATGGAAGTTGGTGCAGAAAAAAAAGGATTTGCGCCGACGACCTCCACGTCTTTAGCTCGCACGGTAATATCGCCTGAGCGCGAATTGTTTCCAGTAGAAGAGGACTGGAGCCAAGCGCCATCCGCTAGGCGTAGGCGACCCGTTTCAACGGTCACATTACCCGCTTGCCCGCTGCCTGGAGGGCCAAAAAAGATACCCACGTTAGTGTTAATACCAGGACCAATTTGGCCGGGCAGAGAAGCTCCCAACAAATCCACAAATTCTGTGGTTTGAACTGTAATTCCTTTACCTTGTCCAGCAAAAGTAATAGAGCTAATGGTTGATCCTTCTTGTACGGTTAGTCCGCGTGCCCTAACATTGATAGCGCCTCCATTAAGGCCACTTGCATCAACGGTAGAGGTTTTCTGGAGGCTAATGTTACCCCAGTTGGCCGTTGCTGCTGAACTAGCTAGTTGCCAGGACTGGGAGTTCATAGTGATCTGTCCATTCTGCACAGCCCATAGCTCAACCCGACCATCGGGAGCAGAAAGGGTTGCACTATTAACATCGATGAGGCCAGCGACTAGCGCTAATGTCTTCGTAGGGGCGACAGAAAGCGTAGGAGGACGGAAGAAGGGGTTCGCAGTGGTTGAGCCTTGCACTTGAATGGGACCAGCATTTGTTCCCATCTGTAAGCCTACTGGCACACTCACGGTTAGCAACGGGACTCCAGAGTTGACTGCATTAAACGCAGTGCCATCGGCAAATTGAATGCTACTCGCTGTAGTGCCAATAAATGAACCGCCAATATTCAGCGAGGCATTCGGGCCAAATAAAATGCCGCTGGGATTGAGCAAAAATAAGCTGGCAGTGCCATTGGCTTTAATCAGTCCATCAATGTTAGACGCTGTGCCTCCGGTCACCCGTGCAAAGATATTCTGCACATCTACGGCATTGTTGAAAAAGGCTGAACCACCTGTCGGCACGGATAATTGACTGAAGCTATGGAATAAATTACCGCCCGATCGCCCACCTCCGTCGATCGTAAAGTTCAGGGCATCGGGACTGGTTACCGTTGTCGGCAAGCTACCGTCCGGAATCACTTGTGCAATCGTAGACTCTACTCCTGACAGCAAAGCCACGAAACAGCCCAACACACCCACGATCGACTGAGCTTTCATCAGAGCACTCCAGAGACGTCTGCCCTAGGGTTCCCACCCACAGTTAGCGAGACTCAGTAAACCCACGCAAGGCAGTTTTCCTTCTTTAGAGGGTACGAACCATTTTCACATTCTGTCCACTACAGGTCGCGATCGTCGGTGGATTCACTGGCGCAGGGCTAGCAATCAGGTCGATCGTGCCATCAGCCTTGCGTTGAAACCCAGAGGCTTGAACAAGTACAGGTTGAGTTGCAGGCTGTGTAGCAACTGTACTGGGCTGACCACGATAGGCAGACAAATCACGCAGATCCTTCCAAGTCCGATCGCCTGTCACTTCCTGCTGGGGATTTTGTGGTAATCCTCCTCGACCTGTCGCGACAAATTGACTGCCTTGAGTACTCGAACACCCCGTTGCAATTTTCTGGCTTGCATCCGCTACATTGACAGGTAGTTCTGTTAATCCTGCATTCGGATCAGTGCCGATCGTGTTGACTTGCACACTACCATTCACACCAAATTCTGAGCTTGCAGTGATGTCATTTTCTGGTGTTAGAACATCACGATACTGTAGTCCCAGTATCCCCTGGGTCGTAATTTCAATATTACCACCCCGTCCCTGAAAGGCATTGGCAACAATATCACTATTCTCTAAACCTACGATGATGGGTGAGTCGATCGTAATGTTGCCCCCATTGCCTTGACCTCCCGCCGTCGCAACAATGCTATTGCCCTGCCGCATCAATAACAGATCACGAACTTGCAAATTGATGTTACCACCCTCACCAGAAGAGGCAGCAGCAGTAATACTACTTTGATTGCGGAGCGCGATCGTATTTGCATTAATCCAGACATTGCCTCCAATCCCTGGGCCATCATTTCTGACACTCACCAGAGCACCATCAGCAATGCTTAAGAAAGGGGTATTAATGGTCAGAGATCCGGAGTTACCCGAGGGAATTTCAGGTAACCCAAACGCCGCTTGACTCTCTGGACTGAGAATTTCAGCGTTGGAAATAATACGAGAAATACTACCGACTCCATTGCCCTGGCTCGCTTGACCTTGGATTTCGATCGACTCTGAAGCATTGACAATGACACTACCAGCAGCCCCATCTGCCACAGTAGAAGAACCTAAAGATGCTCCCCCTTGAATGAGTAATTTCGCAGTATTGATAGTGGCATCCTTGGCATTACCCGCCCCCTGGGTAAAGGTGGACAGTGTGCTTTCTCCAAACGCAAGGGGATTGTAGCCTGCAATGGTAACTTGTCCGGTGGCATTCACTTGGATGGTGCCAGTATCTCCCGATCGTACAGCAATAGCCAGGATATTCCCTGAATCCAAAATGTTGAGATCTTGCGTAGATAAAGTGACATTTCCACCGTTACCAACACCAGCAGAAAAAGTAATGATTCCCGTATATATCGCCGGGTTGTTAGTATTAAAGCCACTGACTTGAGTCAGCCCATTCACAGCAATATTAACGTTAGCACCTGACGCTTGACTCCGGGTTCTAGAGACAATTCTGGCTCCATCTTGGAGGGAGAGATTAGCCGCAGTAACATTGATATCTCCAACGGCTCCCGTGCTCAAGTTGTTACTTTGGATCAAACTGCCCAGTTCTCCATTAGTTGTATTACCAGTCATAGTGAGGGAGCCTCTGGCATTGACTGTAATGCCCCCAGATGATTGGGAAGGTACTACATTTTGGAGCAATAGAGCTGACCCTTCAGACAAGCTAATATTGTGGCCTTGAAGCTGGATGGAGCCGTTACTGCCACTGGCATTCAGCATCGACTCCTGCGTTAGATGAATGTCGTTAAATTGCGATACAGCGCTGTAATCTCCAACCCAACCTGTTGGCGTAGTCATGAGTTTCACAGTTCCAGCACTAACACCGCCCAATTCCAGATGTCCACTCCCCTGAATCGAAGCAACTCCGCCTGTAAAGTTAACAGATCCCCCAATCAAAGCTAAGGTCTGATTTGCGCCAGCTTGTAAGCCATCAGGACTGTTGAGGGTACTCGCTTGACCGAAACCAGTGATGTCTATTAACTGACTTCCAGCGCCTTGTACCGTAATTGCCCCTGGATTTTGTCCCATTTGCAGCCCGATCGGTGCACTCATCGTCAACAATGGTGGGGTGTTTGAATTCACCGCACTAAATACTGTGCCATCGACCAACTGGATACCGCTAGCAGTAGTGCCAATAAACGACCCCCCAACATTTAATGAAGCATTTGGCCCAAATAAAATGCCGCTGGGATTGAGCAGAAATAAGCTAGCAGTGCCATTGGCTTTGATTAGTCCATCAATATTAGACGCTGTGCCCCCCGTCACCCGTGCAAAGATATTCTGCACATCCAGGGCATTGTTGAAAAAGGCTGAACCACCTGTCGGCACGGACAATTGACTGAAGCTATGAAATAAATTACCGCCCGATCTCCCGCCACCATCGATCGTAAAGTTCAGGGCATCGGGACTGGTTACCGTTGTCGGTAAACTCCCGTCCGGAATCACTTGTGCAATCGTAGACTCTACGCCTGACAGCAAACCCACGAACAAGCCCAACACACCCACGATCGACTGAGCTTTCATCAGAGCACTCCAGAGACGTCTGCCCTAGGGTTCCCACCCACAGTTAGCGAGACTCAGTAAACCCACGCAAGGCAGTTTTCCTTCTTTAAAGGGTACGAACCATTTTCACATTCTGTCCACTACAGGTCGCGATAGTCGGTGGATTTACGGGTACAGGGCTAGCAATCAGGTCGATCGTTCCATCGGCATTGCGCTGAAACCCTGACGCTTGCACTAAGATCGGTTGATTAACGGAAACTTGAGCCACTGTTCCTTGACTACCACGGTAGACAGACAGATCGCGTAAATCATTCCAAGTTCGATCTTCTGTCACTTGCTGATTAGGATTCTGGGGAATACCGCCTCGCCCCGTTGCCACAAACTGACTACCTTGATCCGGAGTACAGCCTGTTGCAATCTTTTGCGAAGGATCAGTAACATTGATAGGTAATTCTGTTAGTCCTGCATTGGGATCGGTGCCGATCGTATTCACTTGCACATTGCCATTAATCCCAAATTCCGAACTAGCCGTGATGTCATTCTCAGGCGTTAAGCGATCGCGATACTGTAACCCCAAAATTCCTTGCGTCGTGATGTTAATATTACCACCACGCCCTTTAAAAGCACTAGCAATAATATCACTGTTATCTAAACCAACGAGGACTGGTGCATCGATTTCAATATTGCCACCATTGCCTAGACCATTCGCTTTTGCACTAATTAAGCTATTGCGACGTAACAACAACAAATCTCTAACATTCAATTCTAGAACACCGCCTTGTCCAACAGCAGTCGATGTTCTGATTTGTCCACCGAGATCGAGCACCACTTCATTTGCATTAATTTTCAAATACCCAGCATTGCCACTCCCCACATTTTCTGCTGCAATATAACCTTGATTATGAACTTTAATGCTAGAAGCATTAATCGATAAATTCCCTCCATCCCCGGTAGGCAACGCAGGCAATCCAAAAATCTGACGAAATCGAGGCGGCAACTGTTGCCCAGATGCAGTAATTCGACTACGTTGTGCAACAACAGATCCTGAACCATCAATTTCAATGGAATCGCGCGCGTTAATTGAAAGACTACCAGCGTCACTCGCTCCTGATGTACTGGCTGAAATCAGGCCAGATGACTTGAGTAGTAACCGTCCTGTATCAATGGAGATCGATCCTGCATTTCCACCAAAGAAAGTTGATACAGCAATGTTAGACGCTCCAGCAATTCCAGGGTTTTCACCCATCACAGCGATATTTTCTGCTGCAATTGTAATATTACCTCCCCTTAGCCCCCCAAAAATCAACGAGTTAATGCCGGCTCCATCTTGAAGCAGCAAATCTTGAGTGTTAACGGCAATATTTCCTCCCCGTCCTCCTCCTCTATAGGAAGGAGAACTCAGACCGCTTGTACGGCTAGCCTCAAAGGACGAAAACCCCAGAAAATCAATGGATTCCGTCGCATTGACTGTAATATCTCCCCCGGCTCCCCCGTTATTGTAGGTTGTCGAAAGGATGACTCCTCCGTCACGAGCCATCATTCGACGGGCTGAGACCTCGACGTTTGCACCAGGACTGCTACCCAGATTTTCCGTCAAAATCAAACTTCGATCCCTATTGGGTAATGCACCACTGAGTTCTAGCACATCTGTATGTACTTGAATCTGCCCCGCTAGTTGTGAACCGTAATGTTGCACCAAAATGACGGAACTATTGTGAATCTGTGTGGTTTGACCTTGAAGGTGAATAAAGCCACCAGGGCTACCACTTGCATCTAGCAAAGAAGCCTGTGTAAGACGGATATCAGAGAATTGCGTAGCTCGATCGTAACTAAAACTTCCCAGCGCACTGGTTGTATTCACGGCAACCATTCCAGTATTCACACTTCCCAGTTCTATTTTGCCACTCTCAGCAATCAGAACTCCACTATCCAGATTAATCCCATTACCAATCAACGCTAAGGTTTTTCCAGGTAGTACGCGCAAGCCTGGTTGTTGCGGATTACGCATCACAGCCCCTGCCAATAACGGAGGATGTGACAGATTGTGGCCTTGGCCTTGAACGCGAATGCTGCCCGATGAAACGCCCATCTGTAATCCTATGGGTGCACTCATGGTCAGTAATGGGGTACCAGCATTAACTGCGCTAAATTCTGTACTATCCGCAAATTGAATGCTACTTGCTGTCGTTCCAAGAAATGAACCGCCCAGATTCAACGAGGCATTGGGGCCAAATAAAATGCCGCTTGGGTTGAGGAGAAACAGGCTAGCAGCGCCATTCGCCTTAATCAGTCCATCAATGTTAGACGCTGTGCCTCCGGTCACCCGTGCAAAGATATTCTGCACATCCAGCGCATTGTTGAAAAACGCTGAACCCCCTGTCGGCACGGATAATTGGCTGAAGCTATGGAATATATTACCGCCCGATCGCCCACCCCCGTCGATCGTAAAGTTCAGGGCATCGGGACTCGTTACCGTTGTTGGTAATGTACCATCAGGAATCACTTGTGCAATCGCAGACTCTACTCCTGACAGCAAACCCACGAACAAGCCAAACACACCCACGATCGATCTAGTCTGCATCCGAACCCACACTTCAGAGATTTCTGCCCTAGGGTGCCCGGATACCGTTGCGTCTAGCTCAGTGAACTAACGTAATCCTGCTGCACATCTTCAGTTTAGAGAGCATGAGCCGTTTTCATACTCTGCCCACTACAGGTCGCGATCGACGGTGGATTTACGGGTACAGGGCTAGCAATGAGTTCGATCGTTCCATCGGGATTGTGATGAAAACCGGAGGCTTGTAGCAGAGGCATTGGTGTTGCGGAATCCTGAGCCACGGATGCAGGACGACCGCGATAGGCAGATACATCCCGAAGATCATGCCAGGGGAGATCGCGCATAATCTCTTGATTGGGATTCTGTGCTAATCCACCTCTCCCGGTCATAATAAACTGGCTACCCTGAGTGGTAGAACATCCTGTTGCAATATTTTGGCTGGCATCGGACACGGTGTTTGGTAACTGCACTAATCCAGAGATTGGATCAGCTGTAAAGTCATTAATTTGAACGATTCCACCAAAGCCGAATTGAGAACTGGCTGTAATATCGCTCTTGGAGGTATTGCGGGGTTGCAACTGAAGCCCAAAAATTCCTTGGGCGGTGATATCGATTTTCCCCCCATTGCCTGTAAAGGCATTCGCACGAATATCACTATTTTCAGTCAAGATGCCAAAAATAAAGCCCTGGGGTAGATTAATGTTGATATTGCCGCCATTACCGCCCGCTTGAGCCGTACCCGCAGTGGCCGAAATCAAACTGTTGTAACGCAGCATAAGGGAGTCTTGGAGATTGAGCGTAATATTGCCTCCCTGGGTACTTGCCGTTTCTGCCGTGAGTGCCGCCTGATTCTTTAAGCTCAGGTAATCGCTGTTTACTGTGATATTGCCGCCGCTCCCACTGCCAAAACTCCCAACCGAGATCTCGCCCTGATTGATCTCTATGCTTCGGGCAGTCAATTGCAGATTCCCGCCATTCCCTGTTGCTGTTTCCGTTGCATTTGCAAAAATTCCACTGAGGGCACTAATGTTATAGTCCACATCGGAATAGGTTTGATTGGGAATATAGGCAGCTTGCCGTTCAGCATGACGAGGATCAAAACCTGACACAAGCACGCGATCGCTTGCCTGAATCGTTGTTGTCCCGGCGTTTCCAGCACTGCGGGTCACATTCATAATCTGCCCACCGTTCAACACATTCAACTGTCCTACCTGAATTGCAATATTGCCGCCATTGCCGGAACCAGCAGATGCACTAGAACTGACGATCGCGCCTTCTTGCACAATTAACTGCCCACTCTTAATTGCAATATTCCCCCCGCTGCCCGTCACCGCCAGAGAATTGGTAGAATTAGACAAAATGCTACTGATAATGCCAGTATTTTTGGTTGCCAGCGTAGTCTTCTGAGTGGATGCACCATTTAGTTCCACCATCTGAGCATTGACAAGAATGTCACCGCCCTGCCCCGCCGCTCTGGTCGAAACATTTAATTGGCCGCCATTTAACAGCCGCAGGGTTTGAGCCGTTACATTAATCTGTCCAGCATTCCCGGAACCAGTGCTTCGACTGTTGAGCTGAGTATCATCCAGCTCAATATAACCAACGTTCAAACTAATATTTCCACCTTGGTTGGCATTAAAGGTATCAGAACTCAAGCCAGAGTTGTCACGGGCAATCATCTTATCAGCAGTGACATTGATATTGCCCGCTTTACCTCCCAGTACATTTAGGGAGCGGGAGGAATAGCCGCTGTTTTGTTCCAGGTAGAAAGTATCGGCAATAATATTTAGATCACCAGCATTACCAGTTCCAGAACTACCAACATTGCCTCCAGAGCCATTGCGGATAATGAAAGTTTTGCTAATAAAATTAGTATTACCGCCATTTCCTTCACCTGTGGTTGTATTGTTGACACCTCCACCATTATCAAAAGTAAGGCTATTTGCTTTTAAGATTACATTACCTGCATTACCTTTACCACGAGTTGTATTACTGATTCCTCCACGATTAGACAAGGTAATTGTATCTGCTTGCAGGGAGATATTTCCTGCATTACCTTGACTGGCGGCGATGTTAGAAATGTTGCTACTGCTAATAAGCGGATTAGTATTCGAGATTGTAATACTGTTTCCTTGGAGTGATACCGATCCGGCATTCCCTGTACTGCCGGTTTGTCCCAGAGAAAGAATACTGGCATTATTATTAAAGAGAATTGTTGAGGCGTTGAGGCGAATATCACTGGCTTTGCCACTGCTTAAAGTTTGTCCTCGAATTGCGGCAGCTTCTTGCACTATGAGTGAGTCTGTGGCGTTAATAATAATTGGTTGTGCATTCAGGGAACCACTGCTTACGGTGTTGTTGTTGCTGATGACCGATGGGGATGTTGAGGATGTAGCAGTTGCTCCTGTATCACTACCAGAAAGAGTGAAGTTGCGTGCGTTAATTGTGATGGCAGCTCCGCCATCTCCGTTGCCGCTGATTGTAGCGGATTTCTTGATGGTAATATCTTGAAAACTCGCTGGGTTGAGGGGGGTAATTGCCCAGCCCCCAGTGGCTGGAGTCAGTCGTGCTTGGCTCTGGCTGCCTAGGCTCGTAAGTTCAATCCGGCCATTTTTTCCAGAGACTTGCAGTCGCCCCCCGGTCTGAGTGATTGCCCCGCCTATCAGTGCTAGGGTTTTTCCCGCAGGAACCTGAAGTGTAGATCCATTGACAGCGATCGATCCTGGATTAGCCCCCATCTGTAAGCCGATTGGGACATTGATGGTTAATAGGGGTGAAGCAGTAGGGTTGGTGGCGCTGAATTCAGTGTTGTCAGCAAATTTCAGGCTGGTGGCAGTGCTACCGATGAAGGACCCGCCAATGCTTAATCGAGCATTGGGGCCAAAGATAATTCCAGCAGGGTTGATCAGAAAGAGGTTGGCGGCTCCATTGGCTTGGATGCGTCCATCAATGCTAGACAGAGTCCCCCCTGTGATTCGGCTGAGGATGTTGACTACGTCGGGGGCATTGTTGAAGATGGCTGCACCACCAGTGGGAACGGAGAATTGGCTGAAACTGTGGAACAAGTTGGGGCCCCCACTCGGTCGGGTACCGCCATTGATGGTGAAGTTGGGACTACCTGTGACAATAGTACCGACGGTGCCATCGGGAATGACTTGCGCTTGGGCCGACTCTAAGCTAGACAGTAATCCTACGAAACCGCCTAAAACGCTGACGATCAACCGAACGTTCATGAGAGCACTCCATTCACTGCTGCTCTAGAGTACCCAGCAGTCCCATTTTGGAGTTCAGCCAACTAATAGAATTCAGAGTTTTAGCTCGATCTCGTCTTTGCAGTCGCAGTCGTCATTGCTGATCCGGCGCAAGTGACGATCGAGGCTGCAGAAACGGATGCAGGACTGGCAATAAGTTCGATCGTTCCATCAGCGTAACGTTGAAACCCTGAGGCTTGTACAAGTACAGGTTGAGTTACGGGCTGTGCAACAACTGTGCTGGAATAACCTCGATAGGCGGAGAGATCCCGCAAGTCATTCCAGGTGATATTGTGCATCATTTGTTGGGTTGGATTGGGCGGTAATCCTCCCCGTCCTGTTGCTATAAATTGGCTCCCTTGAGTCCTCGAACACCCCGTTGCGATTTTTTGACTGGGGTCAGTTACATTCACGGGTAATTCCGTTAAACCTGCATTCGGATCAGTCCCGATCGTATTAACGTTTACAGTTCCATTCACCCCGAACTCAGAACTAGCCGTGATATCATTATCAGGAGTTTGTTGTAGCCGATAGACAAGGCCAAAGATTCCTTGAGTCGTAATTTGGATGTTCCCTCCCTGTCCTTGAAAAGCATTGGCAACAATATCACTATTCTCAATTCCTACTAGAAATTGGTTTCGGATTGTGATGTTGCCGCCATTGCCACTTCCACCAGAAGTTGCTGTAATTTGACTGCCGTGACG
>NZ_JBLZFX010000138.1:0-11781 GCF_050753345.1 Alkalinema pantanalense CENA528
CCCCACTCCCCATTCCCCATTCCCTACCCCCCTCTACCCCAACATCAACGCCACTTCTTTAGCGAAATAAGTCAAAATCAAATCCGCCCCGGCTCGCTTCATACTCGTCAGCGTTTCTAAAATCACCTTCTGCTCGTCAATCCAGCCCTGTGCCGCAGCGGCTTTGATCATGGCGTACTCGCCGCTGACGTTGTAGGCTGCAATAGGTAAATTGGTGTGCTGTTTGATCTGGCAAATAATATCTAGATACGCCAGCGCAGGCTTAACCATCAAGATGTCGGCACCCTCTGCAATATCGAGAGCCACTTCCTTAATGGCTTCTCTCGCATTGGCGGCATCCATTTGATAGGTCTTCTTATCACCAAACTTAGGTGCAGAATCCAGAGCATCCCGAAACGGCCCATAGTAGGCAGAGGCATATTTGGCAGAGTAGGCAAGGATGCCCACGTTGATCCATCCGGCTGCATCGAGTGCCTTGCGAATCGCACCTACTCGACCATCCATCATGTCTGAAGGCGCAACAAAATCAGCTCCGGCTTCTGCCTGCACCAGCGCCTGTTTCACCAACACGGCAACCGTTTCATCGTTGAGGATTTTGCCATCCTGCACAATGCCATCATGTCCCTCACTACTGTAGGGATCGAGGGCAACATCGGTGATAACCAGAATATCGGGAACGGCTTGTTTAATGGCTCGCACCGCACGCGGAACCAAACCATCAGGATTGTAGCTCTCAGTACCTGCGTTATCTTTCTGGTCGTAGGGGATGAGTGGGAAAAGAGCGATCGCTCCAATCCCCAACTCATACGCCTCCTTGACCTCATCTAGTAGCAAATCCAGCGTGTAACGATAGCAACCAGGCATGGAGGGCACTTCTTCCCGCTGCCCCTCTCCTTCCATCACAAACAGCGGATAGATCAAATCTTCGACCCGCAGAACATTCTCCCGCACCATCCGGCGCAGGGTTTCAGTGCGGCGCAACCGCCGGGGACGATGGGCGATCGCTGGCATCGTGGAGTTGACCGGACTTCCAGAATCAGTGGGATCAGTTTCTATCTGCGGAGTTTGGAGTGAAAGCGTTGAGGTTTCAGTCAGGCTCATAGTACAATGAGAATGATTATCATTCGCTTATTCTACAGCACTCGCCGTGAAAAGTGACTCCTCCTCTCAAGAAAGTGCAACCCCTTCACCTCGTCTGACTCACAATCAGCAAGCAGTGCTTGATTTGCTGCACCAGCAAGCGGATGCCCTCTCCGCTCAGGCGTTATATGGTCTGCTACGTGAGCGACAGGCGATCGGACTAGCAACCGTGTATCGGGCATTAGAAACATTGAAATTGTATGGATTGATCAAAAGCCGGACGGGGGCTAACGGCCAAGCACTCTACAGTCCCGCTGTCTCCGATCAGCACTACCTCACCTGTTTACAATGTGGTCAGTCTTTTCCCCTCGACCATTGCCCAGTACAGGAATTGGAAACGCACTTACAACCCTCAGTGCCGTTCAAGGTTTACTATCACACACTAGAGTTTTTCGGTCTCTGTGAACCCTGTGTTCAAAAGGCAGAAGTGGAATAAGCGGGCGTGAGGTAGTCCTATTTCTTAAAGGATGAAGAATAATCAGACTTCGTCGAAAGCTTTGTAGCAAAGACCTTTCAGCTTAAGGTTATTTTCTCTATCCTTTACGTCAGGGCACGACCAAAGCTTTGTGGTAAAGGTTCACCAGATTTTAGGCGATTTGTCTCTGTCCTTTATAGAAGGGCACTACCCAACAACGTAATCGTCCTCCTCTTCCGAGTTATCCAATGGTGGATGGAGAAGCTTGTATTTTTTGGAGCAGATCGAGGGTCTGTCGATGGGCAGTGGCGTTCCCTTGACTGAGAAACTGCTGAGCCGCCTGACGCAGATCTGCGATCGCTTTGTCCTGATCTCCTAACTGATGTTGAATCAAACCGCGATTAAGATACGCCTGAGCGTAGCTAGGATCAATCACTGTAACCTGACTAAAATCCTCTAGAGCCGCAGTTTCATTCCCTAAACGGTGATAAGCATATCCCCGATTAAATAAGGCTCTAGCATCGCTGGCATGATAGCGAATTGCTTGAGTCAAGGCAACGATCGCCGCTCGATCTTGACCCAACATCAAGTGAGCCACTCCTTGATCGTTATAAATCAAGGTAATGGATGCGGTATCCAGGGGTGAAACCTGTCGTAAGGCTTCACCATAGTCTACAAGCGCTTCTCGATACTGACTTTGCCCAACGTATGCCAGCCCCCGATTGTAGTAAGCCCGATGATCATGGGGGGTGATCTGAAGCAATTGAGTGAAGTCAGTAATCGCCATTGTGTATTCCCCTAGTCGATAGTGAGCAAGCCCCCGGTTTAGGTAGGCTTCAGCATTACTAGGCGTCAATGTGATCGCCGCTGTACAATCCGCGATCGCGCTTGGATAATCATGTAATTCAATGTAGCTCAGACAACGATTGCCATAGGCTGCACCATAGTTTGTATCTACTTGAATTGCTTTCGAGAATGCTTCAACAGCAATGGAATAGTTGCCATCTTGAAATGAAGTTACTCCTTCCTGAAAATAGAGTTTTGCAGGACTTAAACTGCTTTGAGATGTGGCTGCGAATACAGGTAGTATCATCAGAGACAACGAAATACTCACTGCAATCAAAAAACTGAATATAGAGTGATAGAAGGGCATCATTTCCATTCGTCCATCTTTGCATTTAGTGCATGTATTAATTTCTATCTGTACTTTAGAAAAACGCATCTTTGCTCAAGATGACTAATCAACTGGGATTCGTCAAAAGACTGACGGTCAAACCTGACAATATAGTTACAAGGACAGAGTTGAGATTCAGTATGACGCTGTGTCTTTTGACAGATCTCAACTTAGTCTTGTATGTTTTCAGGGCTATACCGATTCAAACTGAATTTTATGACTGATGAACAACATAAATCTAAGAGATTCAAGTTTTTAGAGGTAGGTCTTGCACCTCACGGTGGCATTTTCTCAATCGGAGTTTCCCCTCACGGATTAATTTCGATCGGTGCGATTCCCCATGGATTGATTTCAATTGGGTTAGTCCCAATGGGTGTCATTTCCATTGGATTTGTCTCAATGGGGCTGTTCAGTGCCGGAATCATCACAATGGGATTAGCTAGTTTCGGTAAAGTCAATATGAGCTTAAAATCGCTCAATCCAGTTGAGATGCAGCAGCAACCCTCGGAGACAGAGATGCGTCCCCATCATCACATGTCTCACTAAAAAGCCGTATAAAAATGACAATCAATCGCAAGGAACGGAATTAGCGTTGGCAAGAGTGAACCCCATAGTTTCCAACTAGACTGGTTCATTGAGATTGGTTCACCCAAGAGTGCTTCAATTCTTTCAATTAGACGGCTTTTCAACGCAGCATGATTGAACGCAATACAGCCATCTTCAGGCAATATAGGTGTGTTTTGAGCCACCAAAAGCAATGCTTCTGCCAGCAGGAAAGGATTTGTTTGTAAGGCAGCGTATTGATCGGCTCGCAATTCTCGTAGCAAGAGAAGCTCTTGCCAAATCGCTTCTGTTCCAGGTAGCCAGTTCGTCGTTCGACGCACCCACCCTAGCCAGAAGAACCAAAACGGATCTCGGTAGCGAGAGTGTGCCTGTTCATGGACGAGAACCGCTTCAATATGGCACGGTTCTAGAACAATGAACAATCCTTTACTAACCACCAGTGTCGATCGCCAGAACCCAATTTGAGCACTGTAAGGCAGGGAAAAATCAACAATACGAGTAGTTATGCCATGTAGACTCATTTCAGGATAAAGAGTCACCTGTTGAAGCATCCATTTCCCACGCTGCATCAGATGAAACCAAAGCAGCAATGCCCATCCCAAAAAGACAACACAAACCGTACCGCTCAACGTTTCATCCCATGACCAGACCATAGAATTGCTTAACATCTGCAAAGGAATCGAGATCGCAGTTGTCAAGAGCAGCAGTGGGGGTAAAAGAAATTGCCTCAGGGCAGAGTGCCAGCGATCGCCCCATTGCCCGTTTGACTCAATCCAAGTTGCCCGAAGGAGCCAAACCGATCCAGTCGTGATCAGGAGTATTAATAGAGACATAACAGTCTTTCTGCGAATCCGCAAAGTTGCTTGCTGCTTGAGGGGATAAAATCTAAAGCAAAATCAAATACTAAACAGCAAAATCATCTCAGTCATATTGAAGACATTAAACACAAATCAATTACGATTCTTAGTTCAATACCTAAGAGTTTTTGAGATGAGTTGCAACTTTAAAGCATTGAAATGATTAATCTGAAGATGTCAAAAGATTAGCTCTTATTTCCGTAAAATCCTGAGTTTAACCCTGAATTAAATCAAAGATATAGAGAGATGTCAAAAGACGGTTTGTCAAATTTACCTAAGACAAGTCGTCGTATTTATAACGGTAGGATTGAGTCTTAAAAAATCCCTAAAAACTTATCCAGACCAAGGTTTTACTGAGTAAGCTACGGAAGAGTTAAAGCACCATCAACTACTGCGATAGTAGTCTGGACTGAGCATTGGTTATCTCCAGAATAATCGAGATTCCCAATCAGTTTAACTCAATCACCAAAGAGATAAGAGATAGGAAGCTGTAGCGAATATGGAAAATATTGTAGGTGAGCAGATTCTCATAATTCTAATACTTATCACTCTAGACTTTGTGATTTTTATTGAGTTGCTTTCAATGATACAGACTCATCTCTGTTTTGTATTCTAAGCTCTACTTGACTAATAGGGCTTTTTCACTCTTAGTTTTAACTATGCTGGAGTATCTTCCCCCGCTTAATGATCACAATTTGCCTTATCCAGACACGATGCATCCGATCGTCGTGCATTTTGTGATTGCCATGGTGTTATTTGCGGTATTCTGCGACGTCCTAGGCTATTTCACACGCAATGTCCGGTTTTACGAAGTGAGTTGGTGGAATTTGTTTTTTGCAACCATTGCAATTTTTATTGCCATTATTTTCGGGCAAATTGAAGCGGGTCTAGCAGAACCCTACACTGCCGCAGAACCCACGCTAAATTTGCATACTCTTCTGGGTTGGTCACTCTCTGGCATTATTGCAGCGATTACAGCGTGGCGGTATATTCTGCGCTCCGGTAACCCCAAGGCGTTGCCCCTGCCATTCTTGGGGGCGGGCCTTGTGTTGGTTGGGTTGGTGTGTCTTCAGGTTTATCTCGGAGATATCCTGGTCTGGATCTATGGGCTACATACGGTTCCCGTTGTGGAAGCTGTGAAGGAGGGGATTCTGTAATGGATCTGAACTTAATCGATCAGATGAAAGATCACTTAGGTCAGAATGGCTTACCCTATGCCATTCCCATCCATCCGAACTTAGTTCATTTAACCCTAGGGCTGTTTATTGCCGCGATCGCCTTTGATATCGTCGGTGTGTTATTTCCCCTGGAAAAACCTGTTTTTAAGTTCCTGGCCATTCCCGCAAGCCGATCGAACTTCTTCGATGTGGGGTGGTATAACATCGTCGCTGCGGCCATCATTACCTTTTTTACTGTTGCCGCTGGGTTCTATGAGATCTTGCTAGCAACGCCGCCCGCCGATGTCACCAGTGCCTGGGGGTTGCAGGCGATGGAAACGATGCTCTGGCATGGAGTCGGTGGGGTAGTGTTACTCCTGTTGATTGTAGCAATGACGATTTGGCGTGGGTTTCAACGGTTTCTCTGGCGCAAAGACCAGGCCCAGCAAGTGCAATGGAGCTATCTCCTAGCAGGGATGGGGATCTTTGCATTGATGTTTGTTCACGGGACGCTAGGTGCGCAACTGGCGGCGGAATTTGGCGTGCATATCACTGCCGATCGTCTGTTGCGCATCGGGGAAGATCCCAATTTGCTGTTGCGGTGAAGGGTGGCATGAGTAGAGGCACAATCTTAACCCTGGGCATCGTGGCGATCGCCCTTGCCCTCATCAGTCTCTGGATGGGGCAACAGTCCTATTCCTGGTTTCCGCCCCAAGCATCCGCTGAATCTCTATTGGTGGATCAATTATTTAGTTTCCTGGTGACGCTGGGAACTTTTATCTTTCTAGGCGTAGTCGGAACGCTGACCTATGCCGTTCTGTTTCAGCAGGCAAGTAAGTATGACTTCAGTGATGGGCCCCATATTGAGGGCAATGTGACTCTGGAAATCGTCTGGACAGCCATTCCCTTTGTTCTCGTGATCTGGATTGCAGGCTATAGCTACCAGATTTATGACCAGATGTCGATTCTAGGACCGATGGAGCATGTTCATAGGGGCATGGCAACGGCAGAGACAGCCCCGTTGATGGAATCAGCGGTACCCATTTCCGGTCAGAAACCTATAGAACATATTGACGTTTATGCACGGCAATGGGCATGGGAATTCCATTATCCTCAGTCCGCCATCACCAGTACCGAATTACATTTACCCAATCGCCAGCGCATCAAGCTTGCACTGCATTCTGAAGATGTGCTCCATGGCTTTTTTGTACCTGCCTTCCGCGTCAAGCAAGACATCATTCCTGGGCAGGTGATTGAGTTTGAATTTACCCCGATTCGGGAGGGTCGCTATCGCCTGCGGGATTCACAATACAGCGGTACTTATTTTGCCGCCATGCAAACCGATGTAGTGGTGGAGTCTCCAGAGGACTACCAGCAATGGCAGGCAACAGTAGCTACGCAAGCACCTACTGCTGCCTATAACCGCGCCTTTGATGAATACCAGCGTGCTCACAACCCGATTAGTACGGGCTGGAAAATCGTCGAGCCTGCCCCTCCCCCAATTGTTAATGCTCCCAGCGTGCAAGTGAGTACCCCATGACAAAGCTTTCGGTTGATGAAATCGCCCAGATTGAACAACCGCTCCCCGGTGCGCCCAATAACTGGAAGCGGTTCTTTAGCTTTAGTACGGATCATAAGGTGATCGGGATTCAATATCTGGTTACCTCTTTCTTCTTTTTCTTAGTAGGCGGCATCTTTGCCATGATTATTCGGGGTGAGTTAATTACCCCAGAAGCTGATCTGCTCGATCGCGCTGTGTACAACGCCATGTTCACCATGCACGGCACGGTGATGCTGTTTCTGTGGACATTCCCGTCCCTAGTGGGGCTATCCAACTATCTGGTGCCTTTGATGATTGGGGCAAAAGATATGGCATTTCCGCGCCTCAATGCTGTTGCGTTTTGGATGGTACCCGTATTTGGGGTCATCTTGATGGCAAGTTTCTTGGTTCCTGGAGGACCTTCCCAATCGGGCTGGTGGGCTTATCCTCCCGTGAGTCTCCAGAATCCAACCGGAAATCTGATCAACGGACAGGTGCTATGGATTCTAGCAGTGGCAATCTCTGGTGTATCGTCCATCATGGGAGCTGTGAACTTTGTCACCACGATCGCGCGGATGCGAGCACCAGGCATGACCTGGTTTCGGATGCCCGTATTTGTCTGGGCGGTTTTTGCCGCGCAGATCATTCAACTCTTCGGCTTGCCTGCGCTGACTGCCGGAGCCGTGATGTTGCTGTTTGATCTGACCATCGGCACCAGCTTTTTTGATCCCGCTAAGGGTGGCGATCCAGTGCTATTTCAACACTTCTTCTGGTTCTACTCCCACCCCGCCGTGTATGTGATTATTCTGCCGATTTTTGGCATTTTCTCAGAAATCTTCCCGGTCTATGCTCGCAAGCCGCTGTTTGGCTACAAAGTCGTGGCCATCTCGTCTCTGATTATTACGGGTTTGAGCGGCGTTGTCTGGGTGCATCACATGTTTGCCAGTGGTACACCGGGCTGGATGCGGATGGTATTTATGGCAACGACCATGTTGATTTCTGTACCCACGGGCATCAAGGTCTTTGCCTGGGTTGCTACGATCTGGGGCGGCAAACTGCGTCTGAACACGCCCATGTTATTTGCCCTGGGTGGATTGGTGATGTTTGTCTTTGCAGGGGTGACGGGCATCATGCTGGCATCGGTTCCCTTTGACATTCACGTCAACAATACCTATTTTGTTGTCGGTCACTTCCACTATGTGATTTACGGTGCAGTAGTGATGGGGATGTATGCAGCGCTGTATCACTGGTTCCCAAAAATGACGGGACGCATGTATTCAGAAGGATTAGGCAAGTTGCATTTTGTGTTGACCTTCATTGGTACAAATCTCAACTTCTTCCCTATGCATCCCCTGGGATTGCAGGGAATGCCCCGACGAGTTGCCTCCTATGACCCAGAGTTCGCCTTCTGGAATGTGGTTGCCAGTCTGGGTGCATTCTTGTTAGGCATATCCACCTTGCCCTTTATTTTGAACATGATTGGCTCTTGGGTGCAGGGTGAAGCGGCTCCTAAAAATCCCTGGCGGGCGATCGGGCTGGAATGGCTGGTCTCCTCGCCGCCCACGGTTGAAAACTTTGAAGAATTACCGATCGTAATCGCAGAACCCTACGGCTACGGCAAATCGGAATCACTAGTTGCCAATCCAGACCGGTTGGAGGTTGCCCATGAATCCCATTGAAGTCAATGCCTCCTTAAACACGAAAGGCACAGCCGATTCGTCATCGGAGATCCACATCAGCACAGAACATCACCACGACGAAGCGGGCAACAGTATGTTTGGCTTCATCGTGTTTCTACTGTCGGAAAGTGTGATTTTCCTCAGCTTTTTCACGGGCTATATCGTCTACAAAACCAATGCTCTAGACTGGTTGCCTCCCGGTGTGACAGGACTGGAAACCCGCGAACCTGCTATCAACACCGTTGTTCTGGTTTCCAGTAGTTTTGTGATCTATATTGCCGAACGGTTCCTGCATGTCAAAAATCTCTGGGGATTCCGGTTGTTCTGGCTATTAACGATGGCAATGGGCAGTTATTTCCTCTATGGGCAGGCAGTAGAATGGCGCAGTCTGTCGTTTAGCTTTACCGATGGCGTATTCGGTGGCACCTTTTACCTGCTTACTGGATTTCACGGGCTGCATGTGCTGACGGGGATTTTATTGCAGGCGATTATGTTGGTGCGATCGTTCATCCCCGGTAATTACGATCGGGGTGAGTTTGGGGTAGCGGCAACCTCTCTGTTCTGGCACTTCGTCGATGTCATCTGGATTATTTTGTTTGTGCTGATTTATGTGTGGCAGTGAGGTGATCTCATGATTATCGATGACCAAATTTATGATCTGATCATTGTTGGCACGGGTGCAGGTGGAGGCACACTGGCGGCGAAACTGGCTCCCACAGGTAAGAAAATTCTGATCCTGGAGCGGGGCGATTTTATGCCCCTGGAAGAACAGAACCGCAGTAACGTGGATATCTTCAAACGGGAACGCTATCATGCTCCAGAACAGTGGTATGACACTGCCGGAGAACCGTTTTCGCCTCAGATGAATTATGCGATCGGCGGCAACACCAAAATCTATGGTGCAGTACTGACGCGATTCCGCGAACGGGACTTTGAAGCCGTGAATCACCAGTCGGGCATCTCACCGGAGTGGGGAGTCAAATATGCAGAATTTGAACCCTATTACACAGCAGCCGAGCAGCTTTACCAGGTGCATGGGCAGGTAAGTGCTGACCCCACCGAACCGCACCACAGCCAGGACTATCCCTTCCCTTCCATCTCCCATGATCCGCAGATTGAGACAATTGTAGAAGCGCTGACCCAGCAAAGTTTGCACCCTGCTCCACTGCCCTTGGGATTAACGCGGCAAACGGATGATCCCACCAGTGATGCTGAAGTGAGTGGCATTGTTCCTGCCTTGAAGCATCCGAATGTCACGCTGAAAACAGGTGCTAAGGTTGTCTGCCTGCATACCAATCCATCGGGTCGGGTCGTGAAGGGCGTAGAAGCTACAATCGCCGGACAATCCTATCTGTTTCTGGCGGATCTGGTAGTGCTGTCCTGTGGAGCCGTTAATTCGGCGGCTCTGCTGTTACGATCGAGCAGCGATCGCCACCCCAACGGTTTAGCAAACAGTTCCGGTCTGGTCGGTCGCAACCTGATGAAAAGTTTGATGACGGTCGTGGTGCAACTGAGTACCAAACCCAATTCGGGTTCCTTTCAAAGAAGCGTATCTGTCAATGATTTTTATTGGGGCGATCGCGATTTTCCTTACCCAATGGGACACATTCAAAACGCGGGTGGTTTACTCACCGATATCATCTTCGCGGAAGCCCCGCCGATGTTCTCAGTTCTGGCAAAATTCATGCCTGGTTTTGGACTGAAGCAACTAGCCACCCACTCGATCGGCTGGTGGGCACAAACGGAAGATTTACCTGATCTGAATAATCGAGTTCGGGTCGAAGGGGAGAAACTGTATATCGACTACACCCCTAATAACCTGGAAGCCCACGATCGCCTGATTTACCGCTGGACAGACATGCTCAAAACCATTGAAAAAGAACTGGATGGGTTTCAGCGAGGTGTGATGCATCCGCGTGGTGAAATTCCGATTCAGGTCATGGCAAATCAATGTGGCACCTGTCGGTTTGGCGAAGACCCAAAAACATCTGTGTTAGATCTGAATTGTCGCACTCACGATATTGATAATCTCTATGTCGTCGATAGCAGTTTTTTTCCATCCAACGCTAGCGTTAGTCCTGCTTTGACCATCATTGCCAATGCGTTGCGTGTCGGCGATCATTTGATTGAACGGTTGCACTAAATGACTAAGCGGTGGATGCGATACGCTTAGGAAAGCAATGAATTCCCTGGACGCGATCGCCATGCTTTCCACCACAACTGCAACAACCCCTGCCTATGAGGTGGTCTGGGAAAAACTGCCCGATGATTTTGCCCTACCTAATGACCCTGTCGAGCAGCCAGAGTTTTTTAAACAGGACAACCTCCTGTTCATCTTGCTCGGCACTCACCGGACGGGGCACTTTCAGTTTTGCCTTCAGCCGATAGCGCACATGCTGATGGACAACAGCATAGCTTGCCTGGACCCCGTGTTCGGTGGCTAACCACTGCTGAATCTCGCCATAGCTCGTGAATCCATGTTCCGCTTGTTGTAAGCGCGCTTGTAAGGTGTCACTCACTGCCTGGGCAATCTGTCCTTTGCGTCCTTGATCCGGGGGAGGTGCCAGCAATTGCTCCAATCCCCCGCGTCGATACTTGCCGACCCAGCGTTGGACTGTGGTTCGGTCTCGTCCAATCAAGGCGGCTGCGTGAGTCACGCTCTCAGCTTGGTGCGTTTTGAGCAGGTACAACACCTGCAAACGCTCCCAATAGCACGGTTCAGTTTGGCAGCGCATCAGCTCTTTCAGGGTTTCACGGCTTTCAGCTATATCCAGGGTACAGACGCCAACCATATTGTCTTTTGACGGTGAATAACGCTTACTTTTTTATTTGTAGCACTCGTTTATTCATTTGGTATGAGGTTCCGTAAATCCGGCGTTCACGAAGTGTGTTCGCAGAACAGTCGCATCATGCTGCTGCCAGATCAGCGATTTTACCGTAGAAGTGCCCAAATAGAGGAGGGGCAAGGTTGTGTCGTCGGTATGCTTTGGGTTGCCTCTACACTGGCTACTGGTTGAGCGAGAATCAACCCATAGTAGAAGTGTTCCAGAGCTATCTCAGCCCTAACCTTCCAGCAAATAAACCTCTGATTCAGGCGGGAGAAAATCGGGGTCAGGCTTTGCCCTGTTTAGAGGTGTTACAGCTGCTTGACTGACAAAACTAGAAAGCCGGAATGTGCTTGAGGACAGTGAATTCACGCTGCAAGGATTGTTCCGATTGACGGTATGAAGCCATAGTGGGTTCAGGGTCTGGAGC
>NZ_JBLZFX010000139.1:0-11739 GCF_050753345.1 Alkalinema pantanalense CENA528
CCTTTCAGCGGGGTTCGCGACATGTCAAGCCCTGGTAAGGTTCTTCGCGTTGCATCGAATTAAACCACATACTCCACCGCTTGTGCGGGCCCCCGTCAATTCCTTTGAGTTTCACACTTGCGTGCGTACTCCCCAGGCGGACAACTTAACGCGTTGGCTACGGCACCGCGCGGGTCGATACGCGCAACACCTAGTTGTCATCGTTTACGGCTAGGACTACAGGGGTATCTAATCCCTTTCGCTCCCCTAGCTTTCGTCCATGAGTGTCAGAATCAGCCCAGTCACGCGCTTTCGCCGCTGGTGTTCTTCCCAATATCTACGCATTTCACCGCTACACTGGGAATTCCCGTGACCCCTACTGACCTCTAGTCTTACAGTTTCCACCGCCGTTATGGAGTTAAGCTCCACGCTTTGACAGCAGACTTGTAAAACCACCTGCGGACGCTTTACGCCCAATAATTCCGGATAACGCTTGCATCCCTCGTATTACCGCGGCTGCTGGCACGAAGTTAGCCGATGCTGATTCATTAGGTACCGTCAGATCTTCTTCCCTAATAAAAGAGGTTTACAACCCAAAAGCCTTCCTCCCTCACGCGGTATTGCTCCGTCAGGCTTTCGCCCATTGCGGAAAATTCCCCACTGCTGCCTCCCGTAGGAGTCTGGGCCGTGTCTCAGTCCCAGTGTGACTGGTCATCCTCTCAGACCAGTTACTGATCGTCGCCTAGGTGAGCCATTACCTCACCTACTAGCTAATCAGACGCGAGCTCATCTTTTGGCAATAAATCTTTCACCCGTAGGCACATCCGGTATTAGCAGTCGTTTCCAACTGTTATCCCCGACCAAAAGGCAGATTCTCACGCGTTACTCACCCGTCCGCCACTAACTCCGAAGAGTCCGTTCGACTTGCATGTGTTAAGCATACCGCCAGCGTTCATCCTGAGCCAGGATCAAACTCTCCATATTAATGAGTTAACACAAGGTCAACTCAGAAGTAATTCGAACCATAACCTGGATTCTTCATCCGGTTGAAATCTTTCGTAGAGAGAGTCTCATAAGACTACTGATCCTACGAAGATTCACTATTTCCTTGACAGGTTTATAGTGCTATACTGGCTTCCAAACTTATTCTTCTGTCCTGGTTCTGAACACAGCTCGGTCAGCTCGCTTCAGCGCTCTGCCTCACTGCGCTTTATTAAGATAGCGCGGTTTTTCAAATTCTGTCAAGCATTTTTATTTTTGAATATTTCGAGGCTTGCATGTAGGACTGAAGTTCCTAATGTGCAGGTGTTTTGCTGTTTATGGGGGCATTCATAGGCCCCTGGTCTTTGCCCTTGTTGTATAGAAGCTACTGGGTCCACTTGAGCCCACTTGTTTTTGAAATTTGCATCTGATTGGACGCAGCAAAACTTGGACAGTTCTCAAAAGTAAGAGCCTGCCATGTTTTCCTCTTGGTGGAAGTTTTTTGTTTTTCTTTGTTTTGAGATGAAAACGGTCAATCTGAAGAATCAGAGGGCAGAATTTGGGTCTGTACCACTGGGTTCTATATCTTGTTGTTTTTCTAGTTCTTTGGCTTGGGGCTCAATGCTTTGCTCCCTTGGAGACTGAAATGCCTCTTTGTTTAGCTCTATAGGACTTTCGTGAGTTGAGAGCATTGATCCATGTTGCGGGGTAAATACCTGTATACCCCCCTCGTGGATCAATGGCTGCTGAGTGGTTGAACCAAGCAGGGTAAGTCTTTCACGATCGGCCAAGCGTCTTGAGAGAATAGCCATTTTCTTGTCGAAGTCAGTTTGATTCAGGGTGTAGAAGGAGAGAACCTTCTTGTCCTGGCGTTGACGGTGTCGTGTAAAGGTAATGCCGATTTGGGTGCAGAGTTGATGCACCAGCTGGGTTATTGAGATTTTGGTGCTGACCCGGTAACCCAAGTAAACTTCCAGGTCTTTGCGGTATTGCAGTAATTTTTCGGCGATCGGTTCGAGATCAGACATGTACCATTTGCCACCAGCGATCGCGTTGTGAATGAAATCTGAGAGTCCAAGGTTGTGGAACACCAGATTTCGGGTTTCAGCGTTGGAGAAATCCCAGGGGGTGAGTGACTGCCCCTGACTGACTTGAGTCTCGATACTTTGGGCCGTGCTGCGGGTGGCGAGTTCGGGGTGTAAGAATTCCTCAAGGCGACGAAGTTCGATCTGGGCCCGTCCATTGCGATCGTTTAGAACATCTTCAAGGGTCAGTTCTTCTGGGGGGATAACATAGAATTCGCAGATTTGGAAGCGCTGAACAGCGAGTCGTTCTTCAGGAGAGAGGGCTTCTCCAGTTTTTTGTTTTTCATCTAGCGCCAGTTTTTCTCCATAGGAGAGGGTGGCCGCCTTCCAAATGGCTTCGGCGTCACGCTGCTTGACAGCGGCGCGCAGCTCCGTCATGAGGTTGCGCATTTCAGAATTAGGGGGAGGCTGGATAATTTCGATCGAATGCCCTGCCATCTTCAGTCGGGTGACTAGTTGAGATCTCAAGTTCACCATAGCGCGGTTTTGGGTCGCACCAAAGTTTGCATATAAGGAGAGATGGGGATTACTGTCCCAGTTGTAGGCTTCCATTTGTTCAACGACAGCTGGAGTTAGGCTCGATCTCGCAATCAAGACTGTGGCCGAGGTTCGTTGCTTTAAATCCCGCTTGAATTGACTTGCTGTCAGCGCCTTGGAGGTTTTGGCGTAACGTAAGCCTTTCTCAACGCACCAAATGCGTCGTTCCACCGGCTGTCGAATGCGGCTGAGTTGTTGCAACATGTCGGTATCGAGCAGACTGACGCCGGTGAAGAGACCATAGACCACTTTAAAAATGTCTTGGACTTCGATCGACACGCCGGTGCTGATGCTAGGGGAGCCGATGAACACTTTGACCCCTTGAGCTACCAGGACTGGAATTTGACCATTTGGGTCACGGAGTAGAGCACGTTCGACGCTGCCGCCGACGGATTCGGAGTGAATGGCAAGGACAGATCCAGAACCTAAGTGAGCCTCCAGGAGTTCCTTTAAGGTTTTGGCTAAACCTTTGGAATCTGTAGCGACCCAAAGCGCTGTGCCTTTTTCTAGTTTTTTTCCGACTGAAACGATATCGGCGATCGCAGCGCAGCGATCGCGGCTGTCGATCATTTTGGTCGGGTACGGCGTAGGACGATGGTGATTAACAAGGATCCAAGCTTTTTCGTTACGAATGGACTCAATCCACTGGATGGTGGCGTCATCAAAGTCAGCATCGGCACAGAGTACCCGTTTAGCGTTGCGAACCAACTTCTCGAAAATCGCCAAAAGGGCGGGTCTGCCACCTTCGTTGTTACAAGTTGAACTTGTTAATAAGGTGCGAGCGACCTGGACGGCTTCATCCAGAACTAAATCACAGCCGATGTAATGTTCGATGCGCTGGGCAAACCAGCCCAATCCTGCGACACAGGCTGTTAGACGGTTGATGTTGGCAATGTGGGCTGTGCTTTTGTCGAAGACATAGCCACCGCCGAAGTCGAGGTCATTACGAAACGTGCCGTCTAGGCGATCGGCGAGGTTTCGCCCCAGGGAAATCAGGTGGGTGAGCGTGATGACTTGGTTTGTGTGACGGGTGGCTAGCGAAAGCAGCTTAGTTTTTTCGGTACCTTTAGGGCTGCGCAGTATCACAATCCCTTCCTGGGGTAGGCAGTTGCTATGGGATCCGATCGTTGTCTGGCTAAATAGTGTGGAGAGTTGAGCGGTGTGGACCGTCTGGGTGGGCTGGCGGGTAAATTCTCGTTCTAGGCGATTTTGCAATAACCAGTGTGGTAACTCGATCGCCTGGTCGTAGGCCATCTCCCAGGCAGCAGCTCCCGCCTGAACGAGTAAGTCGTCAATGCCTTTGCAGAGCCCAAGTTGGCTATCCCACTGGGCCACTTTTACCTGGCAATCCTGTTTTTGTAAGAGTAGACCAAACTTGCTGAGGGCTTTTTGGACTTTGCTTCTAGTGGATCCATTAACATCTTGGTCAAAGGCCAGAGTGACAGACCGATCGGGCACCATGAAGGGTACCAAGTCTGAAATCAGGGTCGGATGCAGCAGTGGTAGTTTTTCACCGCCGATCGTCTCTGTGGTTCGATAGCCGCCATTGATGCCGTAGAGCGCGATCGCGACGTAGCCTTGGCTGAGGAGAGAGAGGGCCTTTTTGCCCCCTTCAGTTAGGACGATCGGGATTTCTGAATTTTGTCGGATCCACTCCCAAAAAGACTGATTTTCTGTGGGTAAGGGGGCTTGATAGCGATCGCAAATGGCTTGCCAAACCGTCTTTGGAATCTTCGGAAAAAATGCCTGTGAGCCTTGTCCTACAGGGGTTTCATATTTCTGAAAAGTGCCCTTTTTAAAGTTTTTTCTCGGGGTAGAAAGTTTAGCTTGCCAACAGGAACCATCCTCATTAAGAAACAAAGCTGCCCATTGATTGGGGTTGGCGTTCAGACCAAATCGGGTGTAGCGCCAGTTGAGGGCATCGTGAATGGGAGTAGCGACATCTCCCACGATGTTTGTAACTAAATCATTAACAACTTCAATGGCCGATTCAAATAGTTGGGGATCAATCCCTGAACCCTCAATAAATTCCTGGCGAAATTGGTTTTCTGGGTGAATTGTGAGCTCTAGAAATGGGCTTTTAACTGACGGCTGGAGCATAGTAGTAGATTTCCTAGACTGTGGGGGAGATGCTTGAAAGTCCTTGATAAGACAGGCTTTTGTGTAATCCAGTCCGTTGGAGTGAGGGGGGACTGATTCGCTTCAAAAGGTAAATGGATGGATCGCCCCGAGATGGCTTGGACTGTAAAAAAACGGGCGAGCGGGGGTTGTCAGTGGCCGAAAATGCCTCATAATATGGGTTGAACGACTCGATCGTGCCGATCGCTAATTTCTGGCTTTTAAGTGTTAGCTTTTGGCTTACAAAAACAGGACTCAATTTTCTAATTGACCTGCAATTGTTTGCTAAATCTTTCAACTGTTGAGTCAGGTTTTTAATTAATGATTGAATGCATTGATGGTGTTGTTCTTCCAGCGTTGGCTTAACTGTTTTAGCTTGCATTAACTTGCATTGACTATTTACGTTATTTCCTTCTCTGGTGCTCAGAAAAGACACCTGTATACCAGGGGTTCTGGAACTGTCTAGTAGAGTTAGTTGCTGTACGGGGCAGGTCATAGAAAATCTCCTTTTACGTAGGTTGTTTTTGGGAGCAGAGGTCAGTGATTAAAATTCACGCACTGAGTTCCATCTGAGTTTTCAAAAAGTCAACGAATAGTTCTTTTTCTTTGCCTCCTTTTAGATAGGTTTGAGCAATTAAACTGCAACTGTTTTGTAAGACAAAAACAATTCAATAAGTGGTTCTTTTTCTTTGCTTCCTTTTAGATAGGGTGAGCAATTAAACTAAAACCTTCCTTTTATTTGGAATGGATTTAGATTGTAGAAAAAAGACTTCTTTCTTATTGGAGAGATTAGTAGGTTCGAACGATAGCAAAAACTTCGTTTTTTTGTTTTGTCTGTTGCCTCCTTTCCTTTTTTGTTTTTGTTGTTTACCTCCTTTTTTCTAGGTATTAAGCAGAAGACCTTTCGTTTTTTGTTTCGTTAATTACCTCCTTTTGTTTTTTGATTGATAAGAACTGATTGGCAGTCAATTCTTATCTTGTTAAGACCGCTAAGTCTTATTCCTGAAGTTGAGTGGCAAGCTCGTCTTCAGAACTACAACTAAATATTGTGGAAACCTCGTTGATGGCTATCTGCGAGGTTTTTGATTTGTTAGGGTGTTTCGTCTAAGCATCTCCTGGTAAACCATTCATAGGCAAAGTCAGAAAGGGCTGCTTGTCCTCCATCGTCCTAGAGGCAAGGCGAGCTGAGGCGGTTGAAAGTCCTCAAGATCATAAATCAGGAACTCGAAAACAAAGCGCAAGCTGAAACTGTTTCCCGCACTTGTTCACGGATACATCGATATGGACGACTCAATTCAGAGAGAGTACCTTGAGGATCCTCAAGTAGTCTTCCCATGGTCTATTTCAAGGTTTCTGACAAAAAACACAGTGTGCAAAATAACTTTGCACACTAAAATCTCATTCCAACCTTAGATAGTAAAGCTGAAGGGGATACGAAGTCTATGCTGGTCAAAAAAATTAAGGGACAGTTAGACTCGAGTTGAATTCTCAAAAACTCATACCGAGAAAAAAACACGATCGTCTGCGCCCTAAAGCTAGCTTCTCACTTCATACAACGCTAACTCTAGCAACAAAAAACTCCGCCCAAGTAATATGAAGACACCCGTACTAAAGTACTGCAATACTTAAATCAGTTAAAATGCAGTTTTGCAGTATTCCAGTAAAGCAGTTATAAAAATCTACTCAACTTGATGAATGACTTTGCCTAACAAATCCCTGATAATTTCTGCTTTTTTCTGGCCTGTCTTTGCTGCAAAAATCGACAATTTTCGATGCATTGATTCAGTCAAATCAACAGTGATACGAACAGTTCCTTCCTTGCGTTTTGTCAGTTGAGTATCAAGCAAATCAAAGCTCTCAGTGTTTGAGCTTTTTGTAGAGGTTGTACGCTTTGACTTCGCTGTTCGTGTTGTCGCAGTCTTTGTTTTTGGCGTTGCCGTTTTAGTTGATTCTTTCGCCTCAAAAACGAACTCTTTTGCCAAAGAATCATTCAATGTTCGTCGAGTTTTTCTCGTCATTTCAGCATCCTCATAATCTCTTTGAACAGTCGATCGAACTCGTTTGCAGACTCTGTAGCCGGTTTTCCTAGTAAGTTCCACACTACTTTACTTTGGCCGAAAGTGTCTGCAATCACCTGCTTTTGATGAATGACTGTCTTGAGAACTGGGATGTTGGTTTTGGTCAGCAGCGCGATCGCCTCGTCCAAGAGTCGCGTTCCCCTGACGGCTCGACTCAGAAAAATGGCCGCATCTGGTTCTCCCCCTCGCACAGATTGAGCCTGCCGAATAATTTTCACTGCATCACTGGCCGACTTCAAGTCAATCCCCGTTGGCTGGCAAGGCACGATCGCCAAATCCGCCCGAAACAAAATGGCCCGACAAGCCTCCGCTAACCCAGCAGGAGCATCCACCACCACATATTCATACTGCTCCGCCAACTGCGGAATCTGATCCAATAGATCGTCCGGTGTCTGCAAAACCTCAAACGGGATGCTCGCCTCCAAGCTCGATAGCCATACTGAAGACGATCGTTGAGCATCCGCATCAATCACCAAAACATTCTTCTTTTTTTTATACGTCAACCAATAAGCCAAGTGAACACTCGTAGTGGACTTCGCACATCCTCCCTTCTGGTTCACAAACGCAATGATAGTCATCGTTATTAGGCACGTTAAAAAGCAAACTGCCGAGCTACATCACCAAAAATACCAAGAAAAACTCATAGACCAAACCACTATCAGACATCCCTCAAACAACAAAGCCCCAAGTCGCTTAGACTTGGGGCTTTACTTTAATAGAACCCTGGCGTCGAGTTATTTTAGCGGGTTGCTACCAACCAACTATCGTCACCGCAGGTGCGTTTCACCACTCAGTTCGGGATGGGATGAGCGTGGGTCCACACCGCCATAGACACCAGGAAACTTATGGGGTCTGTGGTCTTTCACAGAGCCCAGAAGGCTGCATAGAGAAAATGTAGAGTTAAGTATTGACACATAATTAGTAGAGGTCAAGCCCTCGGTCTATTAGTACTGCTCGACTGCATCCATTACTGGACTTCCATCTACAGCCTATCAACGGGTGGTCTACCCGAGACCTTACTGGGTTAACCCCATGGGAGTACTCATCTTGAGGTGGGCTTCCCACTTAGATGCTTTCAGCGGTTATCCACTCCGCACATGGCTACCCTGCGTTTACCGTTGGCACGATAACAGGTACACCAGCGGTGCGTCCTTCCCGGTCCTCTCGTACTAAGGAAGGCTCCTCTCAATACTCCTACGCCTGCACCGGATATGGACCGAACTGTCTCACGACGTTCTGAACCCAGCTCACGTACCGCTTTAATGGGCGAACAGCCCAACCCTTGGGACGTACTACCGCCCCAGGTTGCGATGAGCCGACATCGAGGTGCCAAACCTCCCCGTCGATGTGAACTCTTGGGGGAGATCAGCCTGTTATCCCTAGAGTAACTTTTATCCGTTTAGCGACGGCCCTTCCACTCAGTGCCGTCGGATCACTAAGGCCGACTTTCGTCCCTGTTTGACATGTACGTCTCACAGTCAAGCTCTCTTATGCCTTTACACTCAACGGCTGATTTCCAACCAGCCTGAGAGAACCTTTGCGCGCCTCCGTTACCATTTAGGAGGCGACCGCCCCAGTCAAACTGCCCACCTGATACTGTTCCCTTCCCGGATAACGGGCAAGGGTTAGAATTCTAGCTTCACCAGAGTGGTATCTCACCGATGGCTCCACATTCCCCACAAGGAATATCTCATAGCCTCCCACCTATTCTGCGCAAGCAAAGCCCGAACCCAATACCAAGCTACAGTAAAGCTTCATAGGGTCTTTCTGTCCAGGTGCAGGTAGTCCGTATCTTCACAGACAATCCTATTTCGCCGAGCCTCTCTCCGAGACAGCTCCCAGATCGTTACGCCTTTCGTGCGGGTCGGAACTTACCCGACAAGGAATTTCGCTACCTTAGGACCGTTATAGTTACGGCCGCCGTTCACCGGGGCTTCGGTCGCCAGCTTCAGCTTGCGCCTGACCGACTTCCTTAACCTTCCGGCACTGGGCAGGCGTCAGCCCCCATACATCGTCTTGCGACTTAGCGGAGACCTGTGTTTTTGGTAAACAGTCGCCTGGGACTCTTCACTGCGACCCACTTGCGTGGGCACCCCTTCTCCCGAAGTTACGGGGCCATTTTGCCGAGTTCCTTAGAGAGAGTTATCTCGCGCCCTTTAGTATTCTCAACCATCCCACCTGTGTCGGTTTAGGGTACGGGTGACTTTGGATTAACGTGTTTAGAGCTTTTCTTGGAAGCCTGACATCACACACTTCGGCACCGTAGTGCCTCGTACTCACGTCTCAGCTCGGAACGTTTTCGCCGTTCCTCAAAGCCTCGAGCGCTTGAACCGGTAACCAACATCCGGATGCGTTAGCCTACTCCGTCCCTCTGCACAATCCAAAATCGAGTACTGGAATATTAACCAGTTATCCATCGACTACGCGTTTCCGCCTCGCCTTAGGACCCGACTAACCCTCCGCGGACGAGCCTTCCGGAGGAACCCTTAGGATTTCAGGGCATTGGATTCTCACCAATGTTTGCGCTACTCAAGCCGACATTCTCACTTCTGCTTCGTCCACCGCTGCTTGCCGCTACGGCTTCACACTACAACAGAACGCTCCCCTACCGATTTATCGATAGACAAATCCCACAGCTTCGGTACACGGTTTAGCCCCGTTCATTTTCGGCGCAGGAACGCTTGACCAGTGAGCTATTACGCACTCTTTTAAGGATGGCTGCTTCTAGGCAAACCTCCTGGTTGTCTCTGCATTCCCACCTCCTTTATCACTGAACCGTGATTTGGGGACCTTAGCTGGTGGTCTGGGCTGTTTCCCTCTTGACGATGAAGCTTATCCCCCACCGTCTCACTGGCAATGTGTGCACGAGGTATTCAGAGTTTGACTCGATTTGGTACCGGTCTCCCAGCCCGCACCGAATCAGTGCTTTACCCCCTCGCTATAATCATTACCGCTGCGCCTAAACACATTTCGGGGAGAACCAGCTAGCTCCCGGTTCGATTGGCATTTCACCCCTAACCACAGCTCATCCGCCGATTTTTCAACATCGGTCGGTTCGGACCTCCACGTGGTGTTACCCAAGCTTCATCCTGGCCATGGTTAGATCACCGGGGTTCGGGTCTATAAACACTGACTAACGCCCTATTCAGACTCGCTTTCGCTTTGACTTCGACATTCCCGTCTTAATCTGCCAGTGCCTATAAGTCGCCGGCTCATTCTTCAACAGGCACACCGTCACCCGTTTTAATCGGGCTCCGATTGCTTGTAAGCTAATGGTTTCATGTTCTATTTCACTCCCCTCCCGGGGTTCTTTTCACCTTTCCCTCGCGGTACTGGTTCACTATCGGTCACACAGACGTATTTAGCCTTACGAGGTGGTCCTCGCTGATTCACCCGGAATTCCACGTGCTCCAGGCTACTCGGGATGCAGCTAGTATCTTTAAGCTTTCGACTACAGGACTTTCACCTTCTCTGGTGCACCTTTCAAGTGCTTCGTCTAGCCGCTAGAGTCCATATCGCTGTCCCACGACCCCAGAGAGCATGCTCTCTGGTTTAGGCTGTTCCCCCTTCGCTCGCCGCTACTAAGGGAATCACGTTTGTTTTCTTTTCCTCCAGCTACTAAGATGTTTCAATTCGCTGGGTTAGCTCTTTCTGCCCTATGGATTCAGGCAGTAGTATTAAGGGTTGCCCCATTCGGAAATCCACGGATCAAAGCTTGCTTCCAACTCCCCGTGGCATATCGCCGGTAACCGCGTCCTTCATCGCCGCTGTGTGCCTAGGTATCCACCATTAGCCCTTTGTAGCTTGACCACAATTACTAATCATTGGTGTCTATGAAGGAATTACTTGTGCTGATCGCATAAAGTAATTCTTTCTACCTGACTCTTTCTCTATGCAGTTTTCTAGGTTCTGACTGGATAACAAATCCAGCAGACTGATTGCTAAACAGATTAAATCTGTCAACAATAAAGTTGCTAAATTGTTAACACTTTTAGAGTGAATAAATCACTCAGTGGAGGTTAGCGGACTCGAACCGCTGACATCCTGCTTGCAAAGCAGGCGCTCTACCAACTGAGCTAAACCCCCTCACAAACAATCTCTACATAAGTAAAGATTGAAAGGTGGGCCATCCTGGACTCGAACCAGGGACCTCACCCTTATCAGGGGTGCGCTCTAACCACCTGAGCTAATAGCCCATACTGGTTGAAAAACCAGACCAGACAGTTTGGAAACCAACACTATATTCCTGACCGACCTTGAGATGACCTGCTTCTTTTTTACTTGTCCTAGGACTTTCAAAAGGAAGGGGTAAGGTCTCCCTAAAAGGAGGTGATCCAGCCACACCTTCCGGTACGGCTACCTTGTTACGACTTCACCCCAGTCATCAGCCCTGCCTTAGGCGCCCTCCTCCGCGAACGGTTAGAGTAACGACTTCGGGCGTGGCCAACTCCCATGGTGTGACGGGCGGTGTGTACAAGGCCCGGGAACGTATTCACCGCAGTATGCTGACCTGCGATTACTAGCGATTCCGCCTTCATGCAGGCGAGTTGCAGCCTGCAATCTGAACTGAGCCACGGTTTATGAGATTAGCGCACCATCGCTGGCTGGCTGCTCTTTGTCCGTAGCATTGTAGTACGTGTGTAGCCCAGGGCGTAAGGGGCATGCTGACTTGACGTCATCCACACCTTCCTCCGGTTTGTCACCGGCAGTCTTCCCAGAGTGCCCAACTAAATGCTGGCAACTAAGAACGTGGGTTGCGCTCGTTGCGGGACTTAACCCAACATCTCACGACACGAGCTGACGACAGCCATGCACCACCTGTGTTCGCGCTCCCGAAGGCACCCCCACCTTTCAGCGGGGTTCGCGACATGTCAAGCCCTGGTAAGGTTCTTCGCGTTGCATCGAATTAAACCACATACTCCACCGCTTGTGCGGGCCCCCGTCAATTCCTTTGAGTTTCA